>CAZRHW010000177.1:0-5874 GCA_964599785.1 uncultured Bacteroides sp.
GTTCCTACATTTTGCATTGCCCCCACCGAAGTGAATAGAACAAAATCTGCAGCAGTGCCCAGGTCAGGCGCCTGTGCGAAATTCAGATTTGGCATTAAAAACAGAATAACCGCTGTTAATGCATAGAGTAGTTTTTTTTTCATAATTTTTATTTTACAATGTGAATGAATTTTCACATCAGAATAAAGTTAGATACCTTAATTACAATAAGTGTTACATAACTTTATAAATAAGTTACATCATTCACACATTTTCGGGTGGTTTGCATCTTTTATGCTTGATATGCTTGTAGTGAGAAGGAGAAAAACCTGTTATTTTCTTATATTGGTTTGACAGATGGGCCACACTACTGTAATGTGGTCTATCAGCAATTTCGGTAAGATTAAATTCGTTGTAAATCAGTAATTCTTTTACCCGTTCAATTTTGCAGGTGAGAAAAAATGTTCAATGGCAGTATTTAAGGATTGTTCTGCTTCTTGAAACCTGAAATATCAACTACCGACAAAAGGCATTTCCGGTCATCGCCAGTAACTATGCCTTCCATATAAACAAAGCATAAAGGATTTTTGTCATAACCAAGCATCACTTCGCACGATTCTTTAGCATTACTGGTATAAACTTTATTGAAAAAATTGTTAAATACAGGCAGCGAATCTTCGGAAACGAATAGCTTAAAGTTGCTGTTTACCAAACTAAAGCGTTTATCACCAAGCATGTCGGCACCGGTGAAGTTCAGCTCGCAGATACTGCCATCGCTATCGAGTGTAAAATAGCCCATCGGGGCAAAATCGTACAACATGGTATATTTTTTAAGAGCCGTTTCTGCCGTTTCATTTGCCTCGCGTAACTCTTCGTTCTGCATTTCTAATTCTATCTGGTGCACCTGCAGTTCGTGCAGGAGCTTATTCACGTCGGTTTCTATAACCGGCTTGTCTATTTTTTTTTGCTTCTCTTTCAGTTTTTCTTCGGCTTTCAGACGCAACATCCGGGCATCTGTAAGATTCTGTTCTTCGTTATTCATGGTTTAGTCATTTTTTTATTAATGATAATCATTCCTGCTGCCTTTTTCTGGTTGTTGAGCAATACATTTACAGACCATTCAACAACTGGCATATAACCTCCGGCTGCTATTACCTGCATTTTTAATTTACTATCAATCATTTTGTTCAGCAGCCTATTCATATCTTTTTCAGTCTTTTTTCGCACTGGTTCAGGAATAAACATCTGAATATAATTTTGATTTGCAGCATCCTCACGTTTTTTGCCGAAAAATTTTTCGGCTTCGGGATTAAACTCCAGTATTTTCCAGTCGGTTGATAATTTAATTATTACATCTGAGGATGAAGTTAAGAGTAAACGATGCATCTGCCCTGTTTCATGTAATTTTACTTCCACCTGCCTGAGATCGGAGATGTCGATAAAAGTGATGACCAGACCGTCTATTTTGTCGTCGAAGGTGCGGTAGGGCATAATGCGAGTGGAAAACCATCGCCCGTCTTTGGCAGGAATTTGTTTTTGTATAAATACGAGTGTCCTTAATACTTCAAGGGCATCGGCAGCCAATTCGGGGTATATAAGGTCGGAAACCTGGTCGGTAAAAGGCCGTCCTATGTCGCTTTTTATCAGTTTAAAAATTTTGGTCGCCTGAACGGTATAGCGACGGATATTCAATTCTTTGTCGAGAAATAAAGTAGCAATATCGGTGCTGTCGAGCAGGTTTTTCATATCATTGTTCACCCGCGAATAATCATCTATCTTCGTCTGCAATTCAGTGTTCACCGTTTGAAGTTCTTCATTCAGGCTTTGCATTTCTTCTTTGGAACTCGTGAGCTCTTCATTGGTAGATTGAAGTTCTTCATTGGTTGATTGTAATTCCTCGTTAGTAGATTTCAGTTCTTCCTGGGAAGCCTCCATTTCTTCAAGCGTGTTCTGAATTTCTTCCCGTGCACTCTGCAACTCTTTCTCCAACTCCGATTGCATGGTACTGTCTGAAGTCTTCTTTCCTTTTTCTGCCCGTAGTTTGATATCGGTAATCTCCGGCACATCAGTGAAAATTATCATTACCATGCCGTTTAAAGGCTCCGGCTTATCAATCCATTGAATGTTAATATTTAAGGTTTGCGTACCGCCGTTTGTACCTACTTTGATATTGCGTAAAACCACAGCTTCTTTTTTCATTACGGCTTTGTGGAAGGCAACAGGAAATTCGTTGCGCAAACCTTCGCGTAACATTACTAAAATATTCATGTTTGCTTTACCAACTGCCGGCTCCAGGTATTTTCCCGTACGTCCGCTGATGTAAATGATGTCGCCATTTTCGTTCACCAGAACACCGGCAGATGAAAAATGCTGCAACAACAGTTGATCGGCAAGCGTTTGAATATTCAGGGTTGATTTGGCAGATCTTTGTTCTTCAATATTGATCGGTTTGGTCCGGGAAAATGAAGCGGGAAAATCGAAAAATTTCGGTATCTGTTTAGTAACGGACCGTTTGAAAATTTTCAATTTGGCATCCACAGGCGTATAAAGATGGCTCTGCTTTCTAAGTGTTTCGGAGCTGCCCAGCAGTATAATTCCTTCGGGGGTAATACTATAGTAAAACAGCCCGAGTAATTTTTTTTGCAACTCGGCATCCATGTATATAAGCAGGTTGCGGCACGAAAGGATATCGATCTTGGTAAAAGGCGGATGCATGGTAATGTTGTGTTGAGCAAACACAACCTTTTCCCTTATTTCATCCTTGACGGAATAGCCGTCATCTGTTTTATTAAAAAAGCGGTTCAGGCGATCTGGTGATACATCGGCAGCAATATTTACAGGAAATATGCCTTTTCTGGCTGTCACAATAGCGTCATTGTCGAGATCGGTAGCAAATATCTGTAACGAAATGCCTCCGTGCGGATTGACTTTTTCAAGCGCTTCTTTAAACACTATGGCTAACGAATATGCCTCTTCTCCGGTAGAACACCCTGCTACCCATGCACGCAATATTGAACCGGCTTTCAGTTTAGCAATAATATTTGGAATAACTGTCTCTTTCAACTTTTCCCATACGATAGTATCGCGAAAAAAACTAGTTACGCCAATCATCAATTCTTTGAAAAGAATATCCACTTCCTTTGGATTATTCTGCAAAAAACTGACGTATGAAGATATCTTATCAATTTTATGGACGACCAAGCGCCTTTCGATGCGTCGGTACACCGTATTTTTTTTATACAACGAAAAGTCGTTGCCGGTATAGGTCCGCAGTATAATAATAATTTTTTCAAGAGAGCTTTTGTCTTTAATCTCTATCTCCAGGTCTGCTTTGACGGCAGGAAAATGTTTAAGAAAATCAATGAGCCTTGCAGGCAGCTCGTTGGCGGGAGCTATAATATCGACCACTACGGAACCGATGGCATTGCGGGGCATGCTGTCGAATTTTGCCGTGGCAGGGTCCTGTACCATCACTATTCCGTTTTTTTCTTTTATAGCACGGAGTCCCATACTGCCGTCGGAGCCCATGCCCGAAAGAATGAGACCGATACTTCGTTCATGCCGGTCGTCGGCAAGCGAGCGTAGAAAAAAATCAATCGGAAGGCGCAATCCTCTTACTTCCATTGGTTCAAACAGGTGAAGCACCCCCTTTAATATAGACATGCTCTTGTTTGGCGGAATTACATACACACAGTTTGACTTTACAGCCATACGGTCTTTTACCTGAAAAACTTTCATTTTGGTAATTCGCTGAAGCAACTCCGGCAACATGCCTTTTTGAGTAGGATCCAGATGTTGGATAATAACATACGCCATTCCGCTGTTTTCAGGCACATTACCAAGAAATTGCCCCAACGCGTCCAGTCCTCCGGCTGATGCACCGATACCGACTATTGGAAACTGACCGGTATCTAAATCAGAAGTTTTTTCTTTTGGAAATACTGTCGATTTCAGTTTCTTGGATTTCACTTGTATGTTTTAAATAATTTACTGGCCTCGTAAAACATCGATGATATATCTTTTTGTCCCGAGTACTCCGGATAAATGTTTCATGAGCGATGTTTTTTATTGTCTGTAAATATCGGAATTACCTTATATCCGGCTAAATGTAAATACAAATTAAATGAAAAAATATCAAATTTTGAACAACTTGTTTTACCCACAAAGGTATGTCTCTCTATTCCGGGAATCGTTATATAATTTCGGGAACAAATTACATAATTCATACATTTATCCCCAGATCTTCTAAAAGGTACTTGAATCCAGCAAAGGAATACAAAAACACCCCGCTTTTTTCAAGGTGCAAGGTGTTGTGGTTTTTTATTATCTGTAATAAATATCACTAGATGGAAGATGATTAAGATACATTATCAATCACTATTATTGATATAATAGTTCATAAATTACTTTCAAGTCAGGAGATAAGATGACTTCAGTTCTGCGGTTGCTGGCACGTCCTTCATCTGTTTCATTCGTTTTTACGGGCTGAAATTGGCCCCTGCCTGATGCCGTAATACGTTTCGGATCAAAACCAAAATCATTTGTTAAAATACGCACAATGGATGTGGCTCTTGCTGTGCTGAGATCCCAATTGTCTTTAAATAGTGTGGTTTTAATGGGGACATTATCCGTATGGCCTTCAATCATCACAGTAATATCTTTGGTGTTGTTAAGCACCTGGGCAAGAGATTTGAGTGCTTCTTTTCCTTTAGGATCAACCACATCGCTACCCGATTTGAACAGCAATTTTTCTGCGAGCGAAACATAAACTTTTCCGTCTTTAATGTAAACGTATAGCTCATCAGTTTTATAATTCATCAACGCATCGGCTATTGAATTTTTAAGCTTGGTCATTACATCCCTTTGTGATTGAATCACATTCTGAAGGTTTTTTAACCGGTTCGCCTGTTCGGCAATAGTCAATTCTGATTCGGCAATAGTCAATTCTGATTCGGTAGTAAGAACCTTCAAGTCATTTAGAACCAAATCATATTCCCTCTGCAAGGATGCTTTATCTTCATTAAGATTTTTTACCAGCGCGTTACAATCATTCAGTTGACTATGTGTATTGGCGCTGTCTTTTTGCAGCTTATCAACTTTGGCTTCCGAAACCATTAGTTTTTTACTTGGCCCGCATGACGTAAATAGCAAGGCGAGAATCAAGGATAAGAATGCAAGGAAGTGAATAGTTTTTTTCATTTCGTTTTTTTAAGTGAATAATGTTATAAAGTTGAGAACCTTTTGTATAATAAGTGTTACATAACTTTATAAATAAGTTACATCATTCACACATTTCCCAAAGCGTTATACCTTTTAGCTGGCTTGCGTTTTTATTTTTTGTCTTAATGATATTAACAGGTACATATCAGGATATCAAAAACAGATCCTGCGTTTCCTGAGGCTTTTGAGCTAAAGCAACCTCTAATGCCATACCTCCCATTTGCTGAACCATGGCCTGACTCATTCTTTCATTGCCATGCTTGGCAACGGAATGGGCAATCTCATGACCCATAACAATAGCGAGTGCTGTTTCGTTTTGGGTTACAGGCAATAAGCCTGTATATACAACTACCTTTCCGCCCGGCATGCACCAGGCATTAACCTCTTTACTATCTACTGTGTTAAATTCCCACTTATACCCTTCCAGCACCGATCCTTTTCCCTGGCTGTCATAATACTTCGTAATTGCATTTGAAATACGTGCTCCGACCCGATCAACCATTGCAGCATCTTTACTGGTGCCAGAGTTTAAAACCTTATTCTCTGTTAAAAATGTATTGTATTGGCTTGTGGCCATTAACTGTAACTCTGATTCATTTACTAAACTCAGTTGGTTGCGGCCTGTTGCCAGATTTAACGCACATCCTGCTAAAAGACAAGCGATAATTAATAAAG
>CAZRHW010000178.1:0-5872 GCA_964599785.1 uncultured Bacteroides sp.
TTCACATCAACACCAAGCATCCTGTATACATTGGATTTGTAATGGATCACAATCAGTATGCCCAGAAGCTGTGACCACAGGGTTGCGGCAAACACATCCGGGGGGATGTCGGACCGTAATGAGCTATCCTTAATCCCCTGTTTCACACAATCGATGACCAGCGCGAGCGGAGTTTGTTCAATGAGCGACTTCTCTATCTGAGACTGTTCGATATTCAGGGTTTCAAGATCGGCACTCTGAAAGAAGAGAAAGAACTTAAAATAATCTTCATACCTGTTCGAATATTCTACCGAGACTTGTGCCATCTCAAGGAGATTTTCGTACCCTGTTTTTTTATCAGATATACGCTCCTTCATCATATTTAAAAGGATCTCGGCCCCGCGCAGAAAGATGGCAAACTGGATATCCTCCTTGCTTTTGAAATACAGGTATAGCGTACCTTTACTGAGTTCAGCCTCCTCCGCTACATCATCCATAGTCGAATGATCCATCCCCTTTGTAAAAAAAATCTTTTCTGCCGCATCGATGATGTCATTCCTGCGCTGCTCCTTTTCACGTTCTTTTCGTTCAGCTATTCCCATACTTATGACTATAAAATATTAATTATAACATATACTATTTTATGACTATAAGTCATTTTATATACAAATGTATAAATTAACTTTTAATTTTTCTGCAATTTCCGTTTAATAATATTTCTCGCAGATTTACGCAAATCATTACGCAGATTATCGCAGATCATTGTGCATATTGCTGAATTACAGTTTATCATTTCTGCAAAAATCTGTGTTTTTTTTCTGCGGAAATCTGTGTTTTTTTATGTATAAATCTGCGTTTTTTTCTGCGAAAATTTGTGTTTTTTGTGCGGAAATCTGTGTGGTTTTTCTGCGGAAATTTGCGTTTTTTTTCTGCGGAAATCTGCGAGAAGCCTTTATCCCGGTTTCTTTCAACTAATATTTATCCTATTTTTATACATTCAAACTTAAAATCCCACAGACATGTTAAAAGATCTGATCCTCAAAAACCGCAGTTACCGGCGTTTTCATGAAGAAGAGCCGGTACCTGTTGAAAAACTCAAAGAATTCATCGATATGGCCCGGTTATCGGCCTCTGCGAGGAATGCCCAATCGTTGAAATACATCCTCTCGAATGATCCATCCATGAACGAAATGATCTTCCCCACCCTGGCCTGGGCGGGGTACCTGAAAGACTGGCCCGGACCGGCGGAGGGCGAAAGGCCATCAGCTTATATCATTATGCTGAATGACACGTCCATCACCACAAATTATTTTTGCGACGACGGTATCGCGGCACAGAGCATTCTGCTGTGTGCCACGGAAAATGGTTTCGGCGGGTGTATCATCGCTTCGGTGAGCAGGGAGGAACTGGCAAAACAATTACATATCCCGGATATATATAAAATCATCCAGGTCATTGCACTTGGAAAACCAAAGGAGAAGGTTGTGATTGAGCAAACAGGGGAGGACGGGGATATTAAATACTGGAGAGATCCGGACCAGGTTCATCATGTGCCGAAAAGACCGCTGGAGGAGATTATACTGAGGATTAATAAATAATATAAGTATGGCAGAATCTCAGGAGATGCTCCCGGAAACCGGTCGCCATATAACAAAATTAGTCACCCATATTTCGATGCATTTTTGTATATTTGAAAAACTGCATCCATAATATGTCTGAAAAATACAACAACGCTATTAAAAAATTCTTAAGGACTCAGCCTGTCCTTAAAGCATATCTCTTTGGCTCTTATTCAAGACAACAAGAGCTAAAGAATAGTGATATTGACATTCTTGTTGAACTTGAGGATGACGCAGACCTCTTCCAATTCATAAAAATTAAACTCGAACTTGAAAAAATTCTAAACAAATCTGTTGATCTTATTTCTTCAAATGGGGTTTCTCCCAGATTGCAACCATATATCGATAAAGATAAAATATTAATATATGAAAAATAAAATCTCCGATCGTGAGAGACTCCTCCATATCCTTGACTCCATTAATATTATAAAAGATTTCTCAGAAGGACTGACATATGAGCAATACTCGGAGGATTTAAAGTTAAGGCTTGCATTAGTTAAACTTCTTGAGATTATCGGTGAAGCTGCAAGCGGACTCACTAATGAAACAATCAGGAAATTTACTGATGTCGAATGGCCTGTACTTAAAAGCGTACGAAATATTTTGGTGCATGAATATTTTGGAATCGATTATAAAATCATATGGAATGCAGTAAACCAGAAGATTCCTGAATTAAAAAAGAATATTGAAAAAATTCTGACAGAATTGTAGCTAGCTTATCCTTGATAATTATCGTTGATTATAAGTTCTCCTTGTATTAACTAAAGTTTATTTTTCAACCAATCGCCTTTAAATACTTTTCCGAGACATAATCCCAGTTAATCACATTCCAGAAGGCATCGATATATTCCGGCCTGCGGTTCTGGTATTTCAGGTAATAGGCATGTTCCCAGACATCGATCAGGAGGAGCGGTGTACCTTTGACAGGGGCAATATCCATCAGCGGATTGTCCTGGTTGGATGTGGAGATAACGACGAGATTGCCATCCGAATGGATCAGCCAGGCCCAGCCTGAACCGAACGTTGTGGCAGCAGCTTTTGAGAACTTCTCCTTAAAGCTGTCGAACGTACCGAATGATTTTTCAATCCCTTTGAGAAGCTCACCTTTCGGCACCCCTCCCCCATCCGGCGACATCACCTTCCAGAAAAGTTTATGATTATAATACCCTCCGCCGTTGTTTTTTACGGCATCAGGATATGTTGATACATGCTTAAAGATCTCTTTTATTTTCATGTCGGCGATACCGGCTTCGCTGACAGCAGCATTGAATTTTGCCGTATACCCTGCATGATGCTTGCTGTAATGAATCTCCATGGTCATCGCATCGATATATGGCTCCAGCGCATCATAGGCATAACCCAGTTCAGGCTGTTTAAAAGCATCTTCTTTACTTTTGTTTCCCGAATCCAATAAACCTGAAGCAATGGATTTACCGGGCATGCCGGCAGCAGCGATACCGCCGATGCCGATAATGGCTGATTTTTTAACAAATTCTCTTTTATTCATTTTTTTGAATTATTTGATTATAAAACAAAAATAGGAAAATTTAAGTTATTTAAAATCATTTTAAATTACTTAACATATTTTTAAGTTAGATAATTTAAATCTGTCAGAACATTTTAAAATCCTTTAAAACAGATTTTTAACAAAAAAAGTGTTAAAAGGTTTATAAAATTTGCAATTTTGTATGCAACCAAATCAAATCCCCTGAAGTCATTAAAACGGTCAGATCAAATGTTTGATGAAAAGGAAATAATCGATGGTTGCTGCCGCAGAGATAAGAAAGCACAGAAAGCCCTTTTCGACAGGTACAAATCTGTCCTCCTGGGAGTTTGCCTACGTTATTCAGACCGAAGGGAAGAGGCTGAGGACATCCTGCAGGAAGGGTTTGTCAAAATTTACGTCAATATACAGGATTATGCAGGTACGGGCTCGTTCATCAACTGGATGAAAAAGATCATGATCAACACTGCCATCACACACTATCACCGCAACCTTAAGCATCAGTATCATCATGATATTGAAGATATCAGGGAGACGGATATTTCAGGATACGAATTTGAGATGGCAGAGTTCACGAGAGAAGAATTACTGGATGTGATCACCAATCTGCCCGAAGGATACAGGATGGTTTTTAACCTGTATGCCATTGAGGGGTACAAACATAAGGAGATCGCGGCACTGCTGGAGATCGATGTGAATACATCCAAATCGCAATATTCGAGGGCAAGGGGCCTGATCAGAAAAAAATTATTTGAACTGAAAAAAGAGCGGAGAGCTCATCCGCCACATGAAAAACAATAAAGCAGATATAGAAGATCTTTTCCGTTCACAATTCGATGGATTCAATGCTGAACCATCCGCCGGCTTGTGGACCAGGATAAACTATAAGCTCATGTGGAAAGAGTTTTTCAGGTTCAGCCTGAACACATTTAACGCTTATTACCTGGCCGCCGCTGTCCTTATCACCACCGGAGGCATCATTTTAATCAGCAGCCTGAACAATCCGGATATCCCGAAAACTTCTGGTACGGAAGAAAAACAGGTGACCATCGGTGAGACGACAGCACCACGGGAGGGTGAGGATGCCGGACAGCCCGGTGTCTCAGCCGGACAAGAATCAACCCAGGCGGGAAAACAGGAGGAGACAGTATCCGAAACAAAGACCGGCACAGAAAGGAAGATCACGGGCGATGCGGAAAAGCTGTCGAAGGGTGAGGGCAAAGAGACAGTTACCGGAACACCTTCAGCATCAGAACCGGGAGCACTCAAAGAGGAAGGGCCGGGAGAGACCGCGACATCCGAAAAAACAGAAAAGCTATTTGTATCGGCAGCTTTTGAAGCATCAAAAAAGTCGGGCTGTGCCCCCCTGGCCGTCAGTTTCCTCAACAGGTCGGAAAATGCTGAAAAATATTTATGGACCTTCGGTGATGGCGGCAGCTCACAGGAGCAGAATCCCGGCTATGTCTTTGATGAACCCGGCGAATATACCGTTACCCTGAAGATAACCGGGGCCGACGGAAAAGAATATTCAACCTCATCACAGATATCCATCCATATTACCCCCAGGGCCCAGTTTGAGCTTGATGATGATGTTACCATCACCGGCGGACAGCCCGTATACTTCTATAACTATTCCAGGGATGCTGAATATTATGAATGGGACTTCGGCGACAGGACCCGCTCAGGGCTTGCCGAACCCATTCACTATTATGATGCCCCGGGAAGGTATGATGTCAAACTGAAGGTATGGACAGCAAACCAGTGTTATGACTCGGTCACCATACTGAACGCCCTGACACCCACCGAACAGAACATTTTTTTCCCGAATGCTTTCACACCCAACATGGACGGACCGGCAGGCGGATTTTACCAGCTCAACGATCCCAAAAACGAAGTGTTCCATCCTGTCATCACCGGGGAGATCATGGAATACCAGTTGAAGATCTTTAACCGTGTCGGCTACCAGATCTTCGAAAGCAACGATGTGAACATCGGCTGGGATGGTTATTACCAGGATAAGCTCTCCGCTCAGGGTGTCTATATCTGGAAAGCACGGGGAAGGTTCTCGAACGGAAAAACATTCGTCCGGTCGGGAGATGTTACACTTATCTGGTCCAGACAACAATGATCTGGAGACGATGGTTCTGCAATGAACGTCTTTTGGCATCATTTAAGTGACAGTATGGAGTAAGGAGTAAGGAGTATGGAGGGGGTGTGAGAAATGAGTGTGGGATATGGGTTGAGAAAGTTTAATAATTAATTAGCCAAAACAGAATTTCCCCGGATTTTGTGACATGTGAATCAGCATTTTTCTTACTTCATCATATTCCTGGATAAATTGTTTATGTGTTGCTTCATCGATATAGGAATGATCATTTGCCATATCCAGCCAAAATTCTGTTTCAGCCTCTTCTGATAAAGAATCTGTTATTTTACTGACAAATGACTTGGGATATCTTCTTTTTGGCCAGGATTCTGCTATATTTTCAGGAACCGACCTGCTTGACCTTCGTATCTGATCTGTCAGGGCATATTTTTCCTCTTGTGGATATGACTTCGATAAATGAAAAATCCTGATCGCCAGATCATATGACTTCTGATACACGATCAGATCCCGGAATCCTCTATAATTATTGCTGCTCATAATTTAAAATTAAGGTTTAAGACATATTGCCTGTTACTGTGTTAAAGTGCTACTTACTCATTTATGTCAAAAAACTCAAAATATCGTAACCTGAAACTTACTTTTTTTTTTACTCCTTACTCCATA
>CAZRHW010000179.1:0-5865 GCA_964599785.1 uncultured Bacteroides sp.
CACCGGTTCTCTTTTCCGGATTGGAAAGAGAACCGCCGCGTTAGATGGTGGTTTTCGAGGTAAATAAAATGGAAGAAAACACATCATTGCCAGTAGCCAAGTTCAAGGCTGGCACAGTAGCAGCTGCGATTTGGGAAAACCAGATGAACATAAACGGCAGAGCCGTAACAGTTTTGAAGACAACTGTGCAAAGAAGGTATAAGGACAAAAACAGCGGTGAATGGAAGTCATCAGGCTCATTCGGGCGTAATGAGATTCCGCTTGCTATCTTTTGTCTGCAAAAGGCTCTTGAAGAGATTATCAGCAGGCAAAACAAGTCTTCTGAAAACAACGGCAATAACATCGAAGAATTGCCAATAGATTAAACGGCCTTTTGCCGTTATTTTTTTCTTTTTCTTGTTGTCGCAGCGAAGCTGCGATGTAGATTGATAAATCCTCTGCGGCTTTATCAATCAGGAATTTTCACCACGCAATACCCGCAAATAAAACTTTCGGCAGGATTATTGTGGCCAACGCTTTGGCCACATAGATAATAAAGAAACCTGCCGAAAGTTATATAATGCGGTATTGCTGTCGGCAAAAATCCGCAATTCACCGCCAACGTCGCCAACCTGTCTGTGTGCGAAGCGTGGATTTTATGTTCGCAATTCTGCGAACATTTTTCTATTTTAGTCTTCTTCACAGCCAGAACCCTCGACCCTCTTGCATTATGTTTGTCTACGCCTCCGCCTTTCGTAATTAGTGCCGAAAGGCGGAGGTTGTTTCAGATGAAACAAAAAACAAAATTTGAGATATATGAAGGTATAGAGGTTCCTGTCTCGCCTCTATTAAAAATACAACGCAGCAGCAGGTACGGCAGCATAGCTGACCTTGACGATGAGGACTTGATAGAGCCTGCTGAGGTTGAAAGAGTGTATCTAAGAGAGGTATTCGCACCTGTACTTGCCTTGCCTGTAAAGACTAAAAAAGGCTGGATTAAGCCTGACATCGATGAAGATGGTACAGTTGAATGCGGTGCTTTCGCAACGGTCGATTTTGACAGATACAGGGAATTCGACAAGGCACGGTACAAGGCAGATAAGCTCAAAGAGGAGATTTTTCACGAAAGGCTTATGATAGAGCTCGTAAGCAGCCATATAAAGACAACTGCAAAGTACAAGGTCATAAGGAGTGTCTTGAAGGGCATTCTCGATGTAGATGACATTGTTGATGACCAGATGAGTTGTCTTGCCAGGCGTTATTTACGGATGAGACGCTTGCAGCGTGAGATTGCCGAGCTCCAGGAGCGAAGCAACAAAAGGCATCGGGAACAGACAGAGAAGGTTTTAGGGTCGCTGGCTTAGCGACCCTTTTTTTGGCAATGGCGGTTCACTGATTCTATGCAGTGAACCGCCATTAAGCTGCCTGGAGGTACTAAAATGAATATACATAAGAAGCGGGACATCGTTGATTTTAT
Organism: uncultured Bacteroides sp.; assembly: GCA_964599785.1. Lineage (GTDB taxonomy): Bacteria > Bacteroidota > Bacteroidia > Bacteroidales > SM23-62 > LJUQ01. Next base: position 1,457 of record CAZRHW010000179.1, read on the forward strand.
TCGCAAGCAGGGAAAACTGCCCACGGACCAGTTCGGCCAGATTCTGCCTGTAGATGACCTTATATTATGGTTCGAGCTGGATAAGTGCCTTAACCGGTATGAACAGCAGGTTATCAAACAGGAACTTGAGGAACTTGTTGAGGCAGAGCAGGCTGTGGAAAAACTAAGGCTTATGGAACAGGCACGCACGAACCTGTCATCGTAATCTCTTTTATCATGCTCCGCTTTCGGCGTTGGGGGATATTTATTCTCAGGGGGTCTTGCAGACCCCCTGAAACCCCCGCCTTCAGATTTTCTAAAAAATTTATAAAGCAGACAAAGACTCTCTTAACACATAGTGGTAAGAGAGTCTTTCGCATCAGACGAAAGATTCCGAGGTAAATAAAATGAACGGACAAACACCAATAGCTAAATTTAAGGCCGGTCAGGTCTCATCGGCTGTCTGGGAAAACCAGGTACAGGTAAAGGGCCAGAGCATAACCATATTGAAGGCAACGGTTCAGCGCAGGTACAAGGACCATGATGGCAACTGGCAGTCTTCCGGGTCGTTCAGCAGAAATGAGATACCGCTGGCTATATACTGCCTGCAGAAAGCCTTTGAGAAAATCATCGAAAAACAGGGTGAAGCAGCCAACGGCAACAATAGCGCAGAAGAGATACCAGTAATGGACTGACCGTTTCCGCTGGAAACGGTTTTCCATGAGGTTTGTTGAAAATGGCAAAGAAAAAACAAACGGCATCGTTGCCTATAAAGGACGGCCTGTTCTTTCCGGAAGATTTCCGGAAACTGCATAAAAGGCATGTAATCTATATAAAACAAGGTGTTATCACTGACCTTGACAAGTTGTGATTGTTTAAGAAAGGCTTCTTCTCTGAGATGAGAAGAAGGCCTTTCGCTTTTGACGAAAGACCTGAAGGTGAAAAAATGGCTGAAAAAGAAAATATCGGTTTGGCCGAGTTGAAAAATGCGGCGATAGGTTTTAACAGGGCCGAGATGCGGGACGTCCACATCGTCAAGGAAGGCCAGGACGACTACCTGAGCAAAAGATATATGGGTGTATGGAATCTTGACAGGAACGAACTGGCCTGCCTTGCCCCTAAGAGCTATATGGTAATACAGCACAGATACGCAACGGAGAAACTCATTGAAGCGATAACGAGCCTTAACATCAGGGCAACGGCACAGCTTAAAAAATCCAGGCACGGCATACAGATAGATTTCGACTTCCCTGATTCGAAGATGGAACTTACCGAAGTTGGTGAAAGCTTTACTACAGGGATAAGGGTAGTATCGGATTACAGCCAGGTGGCTGGACTGGTAATAGGGGCACGGGTTACAAGATTAGCCTGTTCAAACGGTATGATTGTAAATGACATTGTAAAACCCAAACGGGTCAAGTATACCGAAGAGCTGAAGGTAACGGTTGAGGCACTTATAGATAAGATAATCAAGGATATAATCGCAAGCGATGACAAACTGGCAAATATGGTCAGTATCTGCATGAAAGATAGCATCGAGTGGCAGGCCCTGAAGCTGTTGACAAAGGCACTGTTCAAAAGGAAAAAGTATGTAAAGGAAATCCTCTCAAGGATCAAGTGTGGAGACAGCGGCCGTGTCAGCAGGTGGGATTTTTATAATGCGGTAACCAATTATGTCAGTACTGCCGGCAGCAGGTTAAGACCGCAGATTGATGCATGGCTTCAGAACAAGGCTCAGAAGATACTCAAGACTCCCATCACCCAGCTTACCGAAGAGATGGTTAAGCTCGATGAGAAGAAAAATTCTTGAGTTCAAAATGGCCCTCTATCAGTGGAGAGCCATTTTATTGGCCCGGAGGGATAAGAATGTGCTTATCGGCAGATGAGCTTAATCCGCTTTGCGATGATTGTTTTGCCAGGCAGAAAGTCCTCAAGACAGGGGAAAGATTTGAGCCTTGCGGGGCCTGTAAGAAATATCTGAAACATTATTGCAGCTGCTGCATGGTTTACAGGCCGGATGAAATAACAGAGGAGGGTTTGTGCAGAAAATGCAGGCAGGAGTTTAATATCGAATAAATGGCGGTTCGTTTAACTGGGCGAACCGCCATAGAGCGGTTTGGCCGGAGTAGAAAAAAATGGGAAAAACAAAAAATGTCCCTCGAATAAGGCCGAGGGCCTTGCCGGTGGTGCTCTTTAAGGGCAAACAGTATTTTGCGGACTTGAGGCTCAACGAATTCAGGCCTGTACAGGGCTTTGAGTCGATACCTTTTAACAGTAAAGAAGGTCTCTCTATGTGCAGCAGTACCGGTGTAGTTACCTGCAAAAGCTGTGGAATGAGTGTTATTACTTCGACTGTCTTTGAACAGCAGCCGCTTCGCTGTATGCAGTGCTTTAATTTGCTTGAACCTTTGCACAGCGATTAGGGCGTTTGGTAATGGCGGCTCGCAGCATTTACGCAGCGAACCGCCATTTAGAGCGGTTTGGCGGAGTGGGAAAATGAGAACCGGTAAGGCGGAAAATAAACAGCTCAGCAGGCAGGAGGTCATCAGGGCACACAGCTTGCCGACTGACTGCAATATATACATAGAGGAAATTGAAAAAACCCTGATGAATTGTTTTAACCAGTGGCGAGAAGTTACAGCAGCGGTATACGGATATCTCGGTGAAGAGCAAAGTCAGAGAGTAAGGGGCCTGGATTGTGTTGAGTGGTTTTGTGCTTCTACTAAAGCCAGACTCGAAGAACTCAGAAGACAGGATAAATATCCCGAGTTATCCGAGACTATAGTGTGATAAACAACTGATTAGCCGCCGTAAGGAGCGGTTAAGCCAAAGGTGAAAAAATGCAAGTGGAATCGAATCAGATATCACGGGACTGGACTGTCCTGCATGAAGGCAGAACATTCTATGTGAACTTTACAGAAAGCGACGGTCAGAGCCTGGCACTGCTTAACCGGGATAACTGGGAAATCCTCGAAGAGACCGATGACAGCACAGAGCAGTTAAACATATATATCTTTAAGGATGACACGCCGCAGCAGAAAAGAATGGCCCGACAGAATGCAAAACTTGCCGAGGAACTGATAAAATTCTGTGTCAAAAACTGGGATAACAGTTTTATGCAGGAAATAAGAAAACGACTGCAGTAGCAGGCCGGCGTTTCTTAATTCAGACAATCATCACAAACTTCGCTGAGCCACTTTTCTATCTCGATACCGGCCATGATGGCTTCTCTTTCTTCTGGTTTTGCTCTTAGATATTGACGGGACAGCTGTGCGGCCCTGTCATCGGATCTTTGCCGCAGTACTCTCAGCAGGCGTTCTTTGAATTTTCGCATATGTATCACCGAAACGTGGTTGAGATTGCCTGCTTTATAAAATTTGTGCAAAATAAGGCCTGTCAGCCTTATTTACCGAACAGTAGCAACGAAAAACAAAAGATTTAAATACTGGATAGCATTTACTACCGAAAAGGAATAATTTTTCAGGTGGTAAAATGACGATTCCAGACATCTCAAACGGGCCGGTTTTCGATGCCGGTTACATGCCGTATTTTTATCAGGCAGGAAAATTTCTTTTGTATGATATTCCTCACAGAGACACTAAATCTCAGGAATTTGGCAGAAACAGCGGCTACAGCATAACTAACCACATAGTGCCTAAAGATACCTGGCCAAAACAGCTGACCGTTGAAGATATAATCAGCAGCGGTTACTTTCCGATCCCAAAAACCGAACCTGAGATAGCTATTATCACCGATAAAAAACACACTTCAAAACTCGGCCTTGACGATGTTATCAGTCAGATCAGGGGCAGGTACGAGATATATGAAAAAAACATGTACCAGATAGAACTGGGTAAGTGTTATGCAATGAATTCTATTTTCGCCGTAGAGGCTGAACGCGGCGGAGTCAGGCAAAGCAGCCGTGAAGCATACAGTCTCAGCAAGAGTCTGCGTGAGTTTTACGAACAGCAGCGGGACGAACGCAAAAGCCTATGGTCCGATGTTTCCAAACTGAAATTACTGCTGCCCGAGCAGTCACAGAGTTACCTATCTTCCTACAGGAAGGTTTCTATCCTTGAAGATGAGTTAAAAGGTGATGGGCTTTGATGCAGAGGGTCCAGGAACTGTGCCGGAAGCTGAAGCCTGTTATGGGTACAAAGATAGACAGATTATGGAAGGCCTATTTAGCTGAATCCGACGCCGGCGGCAAGGCCGATATTGAACAGACCCTGGAACTGTTGGCATCCAAATACCTGGGCACAAACTTTGAACTCGACCGTTCACCATTTCCACCGCCGCCGAAAAAATTCGCTGTATCCGGCGATATTGAAGTAGGTGCAATCTCATACGCCGAGCAGAAACTGTACCCATTTTTCTTTAAGAGTCAGCGTCTCAAAGAACATATCCTGGTAGCCGGCAGGAGCGGATCG
>CAZRHW010000180.1:0-3081 GCA_964599785.1 uncultured Bacteroides sp.
AAAAACTAATCTTCATCTTATCTAATCCCGCGTTAATGATCTTTCTCGATGTCTCTGGAAAAAGTAATGAAGCATTAGTCACGATATAGGTATGCTTTATTCCACTTGTTTTCGCAAGCTCTATCCTCTCTGATAATAATTTATCTAAAAGCGGTTCTCCAAACCCGTGTAAATGGGTAACTGGTTTGCGCCTCATGCCGGATACTTCTTTAATGATCTTCTCGAATAATCGAAAATCCATGAAACCGGTTTTTCTTGTGAGCTTTTCACGAGGGCACATGACACACTGTGAGTTGCAGCAATTTGTATTCTCGATCATTATCACAGACGGCAGCGGATAATGATACCTATAGTAAGGATAAAAAACCAGGCCGGTTTTTACCAATGACAACAAGTACTTAGTTGTCTTATCTTTTATATTGAGCCGTGATTTCCAATCTGACATCATAAACATCATTCTAACTGAATAATCTCTGCGTATAAAATAAAAAGTTCGACATTTTAAGGCGCGTATTTTGTACTGTGTTCTGCTGTCATTGCGAACGAAGTGCGGCAATCTTCAACCAATTTATTACGAAATTATAATTTCTCCCGCAGAGGCGCAGAGACGCAAAGGTTTCTTTCTGTCATTCCCGAGAAGTCGTTAATCCATAAACTATTCACAATTCACTAATCACTATTTACTAAATATTCTTGGCGGCTTCGCAACTTCGCGGGAGAAAACAAATATAAATAATCCTATAAATCCTGTCAAAAATGAAAGCTCGCAAGAATACTATCTGCAAATTGGCGCATTAACATGTGAAGTGCAACAAGTTGATTTTAGTTTTCACTATTACAATTTTTGGGGGTTATCCTAAAGACGGTTTTCGCTAAAAACCGACATAGACCGAGATATGCCCGCGGATGTCGCCGACTTCCCTGACCCCACCTCCGTCCATTACCCGGGCCAGGTCGAAGCGTACGTTGACGTTCCTTTGGAGATTCCAGCGCAAACCCGCGCCGATGCTGGCGATTGAGATCTGTTTCCTGGCTTCCCCGGACAACGGATTGTTGGCAGCCATGGCGAAGTCATAGAACAGTAAGCCACGCAGATTCTCCTCACCAGGGACCGATTTTCCCGTCAGATTAGGCGTATAGAGTTCGAGATTGACTACATAGCCGGTATCACGGACGATTTCTCGCTCCAGAAAACCGCGGACGTAGTTCGCTCCGGCAATACCGAATTGTTCCTGGGAAATGAGGGCATCCGGGGTGTACTGTGCGTTGAAAGCGGAGCGGACTTGCCAGTTACTCTTGAAGGCGTTTACCAAGCTGCCACCAAAGCGATACGCCGTGTAATGGGAAGACGCCCCATCACCGCCGTTCAGACTCGGACGCGCCGCATTGAAATCGACCTGACGCCCATGCGCTCCTCCTGAAATATTATGCGATAAGGTCGTGTAAAAATCGATAATCCTCCGGGGATTTGCCCAATTACCTCGATACGTCAGGGAGATCGGCCTCACGGTGACATCTGCCGTTGCCGGGCCGTAGTTTTCGTCGCCGAAAACGCCGAGCGTGCCGTCATTCTGATACGCATAATAACCGAAACCATAAACGAGCCGATGCGAATACTCGCCGTGCCGCTCCAGCAACTGGTTATAGTTCAAACCCAAAACGGTGCCCTTGCCGGAAAAAGTGAGCGGCCCCGCAACGGTCTCCGTGGTGCCGGTGCTGACATCCGAGTAGGCGAATATGAAATCCAGGGAATCACCCCGCGAATACAGTGGAAGGCGATAACTCGCGCTATAGAGGCTGACATGGTTCTCCATACCCGGCGAGGTGACGTAGTTGAACGTGGCGACGTCGTCGCGGTTGAACATGTTGGCATGCTGCACGCCAACGCCGAGCCGATAGTCACCTGTCTGCCGGTTGCCGGTATTTTCAAAGGTCAGGAAGAACTTGAGCGGCCGCGTATCGATAACGCCCAGGTTGGCGTCCACCGTGCCGGGTTTCTCGCCGGGGTAAAGCACGACATCTACCTGCTTGGCTGGATTCTCGTTGGCAAGTTGCGCATTCTTTGATATGTCTCCAGCTCTCAGCGATGTTCCCTCCCGGAGGGCTGGGAGACTGGCTAGGATATTGGTCTCATCAAAAAAACGATTGCCTACGATAGCGACCTTGCCGATCCTCGCTTCGATGACTTGCAGCGTGACTATTCCCCGGTCGAGATCTTGCTCGGGTGTAACCACCCATACCGCACTGAAACCTCTGGTGTAATAGTACTGCTCAAGCTCTTCGATGGCACGATGCAGGTCGTTGTACTCGCGCTGTTTGCCGATGAATGGCCTGAGTACCTTTTCGATCTCCTCGGGTTTGAGCAGTGTATTGCCCTCGACCTTAAAACGATCAATATCGAAACGTTCGGCCTGTTCCTTTGCAAAAGAAAGTTCCAATGTCAGTAAGATTGCCGCCAGCAGAAGCCCTATGCAGCTAATCTTACTTTTTGGTGTCCGTCTCGAATTGCTGAGGGAAGGACCATGTTTCATGAAAATTTCCTTTCATCACGTCGAACCCACGGTCGCCTTCGTATAGATATGGAGAGGTATACCAAAAGTTTTCATAAGAATGTTCTTCATGCGTGTTCCAATCGCTCGTCCCCCACATCACGTCGAACCCAGGGTCGCCGTGGTATGGATTCGGAGAGAGATGCCAAAAGGTGCCTGGATTATATTCGAAATGATTATCGAGAACTTGGGCAAAAAGTTCCAGGTTCGTCCCCGCTGTCAATATCGCGCTGGTGATTTCTAAATCATTGCCGGTATAACTAATGGTGTAGTTGGCGTTTGAAGCAAGGGTATTTTGATTGATCGCGTAATTGCCCACGTCTTCTCCGGCATCTCTGGATAAGACGCCGGTTAACACACTTGCGGCTGTGTCGGTGAGTTGGAAGCCGCTTGCGGTATAGGTCAGCGCCGGATCAGCAGCCCCATAGACTTTGCTCAACAGGTCCGCATCGATTGCAAGTGATGCCGGAGTGATTCCTAAATCATTGCCGGTATAACTAATGGTGTAGTTGGCGTTTGAAGCAAGGGTATT
>CAZRHW010000180.1:3181-5848 GCA_964599785.1 uncultured Bacteroides sp.
CGGCTGTGTCGGTGAGTTGGAAGCCGCTTGCGGTATAGGTCAGCGCCGGATCAGCGGTCCCATAGACTTTGCTCAACAGGTCCGCATCGACTGCAAGGGACGCCGGAGTGATGCTCGCCGAGAGGTTCGAGGGCTGAAAGAGCGAATATTTGGAAGTATCCACGCCGATAATGCTGTAACCGCTAAGCGTTAGAGCCTCGGTATGCACATTTTCATTGATAAAGTCGGTAACACTTCCGGTGCCGGCGAGAGTTACATCGTCGCCACCCGCCGGGGCGATCGCGGCGGTTCCAGTCAAGACCGCCGTGCTATTGCCGTTATAGGTCTTGTCCGCACTTAAACCGGTCACGAACAAAAGCATGTAAGAAATTACCGCACCATCGCCCGCAAAACTGCCTGAATAAGAGGTCGGCGTTGCATATGAGCTCGGATTGTAATAAATACTGGCTACTCCCGTATTGAGGGTGGCAATTGCACCGCCGGCAAAAACTACAGAACCGCCGTCAACCCCCGGTCCTGTACCGTCGCTATCGGCACGCAATACAATATTGCCGGTCGTCGTCGTCGTACTTACATTCATGTTTATATCGTGACCGGCGCTTAATGTGAAATCCCCGGTGGTCACCGTAACAGCTCCATCTATATTTATATCACGGCCGGCATTCGATGTAAAATTCCCGGTGGTTATCGTAACGATCGCTTCCGCGTTCACATTCTGAGCGGCATTCAATTCAATGTTCCCATTGGTGGCAGTAATCACCTCGTTTAAGGTCACGTCCCGAACAGCGTTTAACGTCAAAGTCGTCGGAGCCCCACTCGCCGTCCATGTAACCGCCTGGTTTACGTAGATATCGCCGTTTCCTTCAACGTCAACGGCACCGTCGTCGCTATCAATGGTCACATTGGATCCAACCAAAGCGGCGCCCAAAGCGACGCCGGTTATATCTCCTCCCGAAGCAGCAATCGTGAAGTCAGGAGGATCAAGCAACCAGAGACCCGTCTCCCCGTGCGTAGCAAATGTGTTTACGAGCGTGCCTTCGGCGATCGACAGGTGTTTGCCGGAGGTTTCGATGAACCCACCGTCGCCGGAATCAGCGCCGCCGCGCGCAGTCAGAATGCCGTCCACAGATGTGTCGCCATCCGACCAGACATCGATCCTGCCGCCATTACCGGAATCGATCGCATCGACGCTGAGATGGCTGCCAGGTTCGAGAACTAAGTTCTTCTTCGCGCGCAGGACAATCTTGCCACTCGCGTCTTGAACCACCTGATCGGCATTGATGATGCCTGTATTCCGAAGCGTTGCGGCGTAAATGCCAACTTCTCCGCTTTGTGCGATAATATCACCGAGATTAACGGCGGCGTTGTCGCTGGCCGTGACCTCAACCCTCACCCCCGGCATACTGGAGTCGAAAATTTTCACTGACTGTCCGGCCGCCAGAATTACGTCGCCTTGCGGGCTGTTGATAATTCCGCTGTTGGTAACGTTGGATCCGACAAGATAGACGCTGCCGCCCGAAGGCGTGGTAATACTGCCCTGGTTCTCCACATTGCCGGCAAGCGGATTGGACATGAAATTAAGCCGGCCCGCGAGAAAGTCCTGGTTGCTTAGGTTGAGCGTCGAAGCCACGAGCTCTGCAACGTCGATTCGAGCGCCCTGCCCGACCAGGATGCCGCTCGGATTGATCAGGAAGACCCGGCCGTTTGAGCTGAGTGTCCCGAGAATGACCGAAGGATCGGGACCGATAACGCGATTGAGGACACTCGATGCGGCGCTCTGCTGAATGAAGTGGATGTTTTCGCCCGCGTCGATCGAAAATCCCTGCCAGTTAATGATCGCCCCTGGGCTGTTGGTGACGGTTAGCGAATTACCCTGGATAGAAAAGCTGGCCTCACCCTCAACCACGCTTGGGTCCGTGCCATTCGCTTGGGCGTGCCCTGCGGCAAAGATACACGTCACCACTACAATGGTAACAGCAAGAATCCGCTTCATAGCCAAAGAAAATTTACCTGAGATTTCCCATATGACAGTTAACATTGTATACCTCAGCCCATCTACGCTGCTGAGCCTTTTTTTCAATAGATAAATATCTCCTTTGACTGAAAAATTGTTAATATATTTCAAACTTTCTTGCCCTGATAAAACTCGTATCAATAAAGACTTACCATACCCCATTCAGATAAAGACTTATCACACCCACTAACTAAATTCTATCGGCATTCATTCTTGATTCCATTAAAAAATGCAAGCATATTTTCGCTGTATTTAAAAAACAGCAGAGATTCCGCATCGCTGATATTCTTTCTTAAAGGCCATTTCATAACCTGCCAAATGGCCTGTTATCAATATCAAAAATGCGGTTTTTCAAGGTTGTGAAATGGGCTGTAGTTTATCCGCCGCATTAAAAAGCGGTCTTTCAAAGCTCTCCGTCCTGCCGGTACTGCTTCGCGGTGAAATTGTTTTTTCGCCTGACTCCCTTAAAACAAATGACTTACCCGCCTTTTTGCCCGTTTACAACGCCGTATTGTAAGCCCGCAATGGCACAAAGGGGGCGATTTGATATCCCTACCCCTCTTCCCATTTGGTGGTCATCATGCCCAAAACGAAGACCGCGGCAGCGAAAACCCCTATGATTACAGAGCAGCGCAACGCAACCATATTGTCCA
>CAZRHW010000181.1:0-5846 GCA_964599785.1 uncultured Bacteroides sp.
GGTTTCAAGTTATTAAATATCACTGTATTGTAATCATCCAATCATTAAGTACCTTCGGTCTTTCTCTATTCTGTTTCAACAGAAATTCCTGATTTGAAATAGTATCCGATTAAAATACCTCCCTGAAAACCATTAAACCTGGAAAAATAGGTACGTGTATATTCAAAATACGGGGCAATTATCCATTGTTCTGCAAAGAAAATGTTCAACCTTGAACCAAGTGCAAGACTTAAACTGAAATCATTGTATTGTGATGTGGGAGGTTCATATAAATATTGAAATCTCAGCAGGGAAAAATATGGTGATATATCCAGGTTGCGGCTAACCGGAAAATGAAACGCCGTATTTTCAAACGATCCGGCTACTATAACTAAAAAGAGTAAAAATTCATCGGCTGCCAGCCAGGTACGTAACCCTCCTAATGATATCAAAGGTATTCCCAGCAGTCCGGGTCCGAAATGTATATAATCCTGGCCAATAGAAAGATTACCATTGATACTCACATTCCCGGCAACAAAATATTGCATATTGATGCTGCCTGTAATACGGGGAAAAGCATCTTCACGGTATACATAATTCGGTGATAATTGCAGGATAAAATCCCTTGGTGAGAATTTAAAGAGTAATTCCTTTCCTTCGAATACAAGATCCTGTGACTTTAATTGAAGCAGAATAAGGATAGAAAACAGAAAAAATAGTATAAATCGTTTAAATACCCTATTAAATCTCATATGGCCCTGGAAATGGATACAGGATTTAAAATTAAGAATTAATCCGGAACATCCATTTTTCAAGTCTTCTTCGAATGGGTTTCAGGGTGATACTTTGGGGGTCAAAGTAATATCTCTTCTGTGCCATACGGTTGAAAAGATGTCAGGTATCTTTCTGGGCTATAAATAATCCGCAGGATCTACACGTTCGCCATTCTTGTGAACCTCATAATGCAGGTGGGGACCTGTACTGAGTCCTGATTCTCCAAGATAACCTAAAACCTCCCCTTTGTGAACCTTTTGTCCGGGTTCAACATCAAACTTCAGCAACTGCGTATAAAAGGTAGCATACACATCATTATGCTTCACCAGTACGATATTCCCATATCCTTCAGCAAATTCAGCTTTTTCAACAATGCCGTCAGCAGTAGTAATGACCGGTGTACCCTTTGGAGCTACCAGATCAATACCATAATGCATCATCTCCTTCTTTTCAATGGGATGAATTCTCATTCCGTAACCTGAAGCAATTCTCACCTCGACACCTTCCTTAAATGGCATGCCTGCAGGAATATTGTCTGAAGAATCCGACTGAACGATCTGCTGTAAAAACAGATTATTGCCAGGTGACAACTGAATTTCGGTTTTCAGATCAAAACCGAATATAACCATCAAAATTCCCAGCAACGGTGTAATAAGCAGGATTTTAAAATTCTTTCTTTTGGATTTTATTTTTGATAGCATGATAATTCTTTTTTTAATTAATGAATTTGTTAATCGATTCGCAAAATAATGATCAGGGCCTCCCGATACCCAGTTCAAAAGTAATGATTGATACGCCCCAAATACTTTGCTCCCGGCAATGGCTCCACGGTCGGCAAGATACTCATGGACTTCCGTCAACAACTTGCGATACTGATAAATGAAAGGATTGAACCAAAGGAGAATAGCAAATAATTCCATGATCAGTTTGTCTGCCGAATGGAATTGTTTTACATGAACGAGCTCGTGGTGAAGAATATCCTTCATATGATGCCGGACTGAGCTGCCCCTGTGAATGATTATATAGTTGAAAAAGGAAAATGGTGATTCATCGTTTTCACTGTATTTAATCACGACACCTCCTGCACGGATCCCTTTGCTTTTGCAGATTCCAAGATATAACCTGAGGAAATGAATACACGCACGTACCAGGAATAAGAACGTAATGATTATATAAACAATTGATATTAACAATTTAAGATCAATGCGATTGTGTTCAATAGTAACCTGACTGTCAAACCTGTAATTCAATTCATCAAACCAGTAATCCGGTGTTATCTGAGGGACCAGCGTTATACCTGTGCCGGTATTTACAGGAATATTCAAACATGGAATCAGAAGGGCAATAAATACGGATGATAACAGATAAAACCTGTTAAACCTGAAAAAAACTTCGTTTCGTAATAACAGGATGTAGAACAAATAGAAAAAGCCTGTTATAATACTGACTTTGATAAGATAAATGATAAATGCAATCATTTCTTCCTGCTCTTTTTCTGTTCGATCTGTTCCTCAATCAAATTCCTGATTTCTTCCAGCTCAGTAAGGTTGAGGTTCCCTTCCCTGGTAAAAAATGAGGCAAAACGCCCGGGTGACCCGCTGAAATAATCCCTGATCAGACCCCGGAAATGATGTTTAAAATAGTTTTCCCTTCCAATCACGGGATAGTATTCATGTATCTTTCCAAAAGCTTTATAGCCTATAAATCCCTTTCTGACCAACACACGGATAACTGTTGAAACCGTTGTATATGCCGGTTTTGGCTCAGGAAATTGTTCAACAATATCTTTCAGGAATCCTTTTTTAAGTTTCCAGAGATATTGCATGACCTGTTCTTCAGCTTTGGTTAATTCTTTCATCAGGACAAATATATAATTATTTTTTTAGTAATACAACTATTAATGTAGTTATATTACTATTAATGTAGTAATATTTTGCCAACGGCATTTGATAAATTCTGCTTCTTTTTAATAAAATCCCACACCCGTGCTCACACCCACTAATATACCAATTCACAAATAAAACAATTCACCAATTAACAAGTTTAATTAACATTTTTTAACTGAAATTATTTGCAATTACGAAAATCTTCGTATATATTTGTTTACGAAAATCTTCGTAGCAAATGTCTGATAAGATAAAACATAGCCAACCGACTGATGCCGAACTTGAAATCTTACATGTACTCTGGGAAAACGGCCCATCAACAGTACGCTTTGTCAATGAAAGGTTAAGTGAAAAGAAAAACGTAGGCTATACTACTACCTTAAAGATTATGCAGATTATGCAGGAAAAGGGGATACTGACGAGGACAAAAAAAAACAGGACACACATATATACACCGGTTTTAAAAGAGGGTGAAACACAATCTTTGCTGGTTGAGAAATTATTGAAAATTGGATTTGGCGGATCTGCCGGTAAACTTGTCATGCAGACACTGGGCAACAGGAAAACCTCAAGGGAGGAGCTTCAAAAAATAAAAGATCTGATCAAAGAAATAGAACAGGAACAGAAATGAGTTTCATTAACTATATATTACCTGACGGGATCATCAACGCACTTGGTTGGACAATTTTGCACTCGGTATGGCAGGGAATTGTCATTGTATGCCTCTTGTTTCTTCTGTTGTTTTTCTTCAGGTATCATCAATCGAAACTCAGGTACAACCTGTCTGTTTTTTCACTTGTTCTTATTTTAGCCTTGTGCATTCTGACATTTGTTTCAAACTACAGAGATATTGGCCAGGCAGGCTTCATTACAGCCCCGTCCGCCATTAATTCCTTAAACGGGAATGATATAAGCGCACAGCAAATTGATTTCAGCAATTACAAATTCCTGTCGGGTGAAGTAATAAATTCAATAGCCGGGTCAATTCCGGGAAAATTCCCATACATGATCACAATCTGGTTACTCGGTGTGATGATTATTACGATCCGGTTGACAGGGGGATTTTTTAGGACACAAAGGTTAAGGAATTCCTGTCTTTATGAGATCCCTGCTGATTTTCAGTTAAAATTTCGAAGATTGATTGACCGGATGCAGGTCAGGAAACTGGTTTGTATTTGTGAATCAACCCTCATCAGTGTTCCAATGGTAATCGGGTATTTTAAGCCTTTGATACTGCTGCCTTTCAGTGCAGTTACCCATATACCATGTGAACAGCTTGAGGCCATCATTGCCCATGAACTGGCGCATATCCGTCGAAACGATTACCTGGTCAATATTTTTCAGTCGGTCATGGAAGCCCTTTTGTTTTACAATCCTGCAGTTTGGATCATTGGTTATCAAATAAGAAAAGAAAGAGAGCATTGTTGTGATGATATGGCCGTATCTTTTTCATGCGACCGGATAACTTACGCAAAAGCACTTGCCAGCATACACGAGATCCCGGTAAAACACAGTTTTCCCTTATTGGCACTGGGATTAAAAAGATATCCTTTATTATCAAGAGTATTCAGAATTTTAAAACAAAGTAAGATGAAGACAAATTTACGAGGTAAAATTCTTGCAGGATTATTATTGATAGCGGCAATCTTTATTATCCTGCTTAACACAGGTGGAACTAATATTAGTTTCAGTTCAAACCACGAAGACATGATCAGGATGGATAATCCAGGTATGGCTATTGAACAGATAGTGTCTCAAAGACAAATCGATTCTTTGCCTGAAATCAGGGTAAATGTTAATCCCAGGGTGGAACCAAAACCTAAAATTTATATCAATCCGGTTATCAAGTCAGAGTTTTTTCAGGATACAACTCTTAAGGTGAAAGACAACATCGTTCAAAGGACGTTTATGAAAGATGGAAAGGAAATGAATATCAGGATGAAAATCGAACATGGAGCGGTTACAGAATTATATGTGAATGAAGAACGGATCCCTGAAGCAGAATTCGGGCAATACCAGGCAGAAATTGATAAAACGCTGAAAGATGTTGCCAGAGTTGAAAAGGAATTGATAGAGGCACGTGAGAAGCTGGAAGAGCTTGATATGGAAAAACTGAGGACGGAAATTGAGGAAAGCATGAGATCTGCTGAAAAAACAATGAAGGAAATTGATTTTGATGCAATAATAGATGATATCGGGGAAATTGAGATACCTGAGATTGATGAAGAGAAAATCAGAATTGATATAGAAAATGCGATTGCAGCAATAGAGGATATTGATATAGAAAAGATCCATGAAGAGATCGAGAAAGCTATGGAATCGGCATGTGAAGCCATGAAAAATATTGAACTGCCTGATATGGATGAACTTAAAGCAGAAATGGAGATGGCCAAAAAAGAATTGGCTGAAATAGATCATGAGAAAATCAGGGAGGAAATTGAAAAATCAATTTCGGAAATCAAAATTAACCAGGAAGAAATAAGGAGAAATATGGAAGAGTTAATGAAAGAATTGCCGGAGATTAATATGGAAGAGATGAAGATGGATTTAGAGCAGGGAAAAATGAAGACGGATGAGATGTTAAAGGAGATTAAAAAGCTGGAACTTGAAAAGAAATAATACTATATTTCCTTGTGTTCTGTTCTGCGGATAATCTCATTCTGCAGGTCTTTCCCGAGGTCATTAAAATAGTCGCTGTATCCTGCTACCCTGACGATCAGATCGGTATATTTCTCCGGTTCTTTCTGTGCTTTTCTGAGTGTTTCGGCTGAGATAACGTTGAACTGTACATGATGGCCATTCATACTAAAATAGCTTCTGATCAATCCGGTTAGTTTCACCGGCCCATCTTCTGCGTTAAACAGGTCGGGGGAGAATTTCTGGTTCAGCAATGTCCCGCCTGTTCTCAGGTGGTCGATCTTTGCGGCTGATTTGAGGACAGCCGTGGGGCCTTTCCGGTCTGATCCCTGGACAGGAGAGATTCCCTCAGAAAGAGGTTCACCTGCTTTGCGTCCATCGGGAAGTGCTTTGATGACCTTCCCGAAATAGATATGGCAGGTTGTGGGAAGCAGGTTAATCCTGAAAGTCCCCCCGCGAGATGTAGGCCTTCCGTCAACATGGTGATAAAATGCTTCGAAGATCCTTTTAAGGAGATCATCAGCATAATCATCATCATTCCCATATTTTGGGGTCTTATAAATCAACTCA
>CAZRHW010000182.1:0-5846 GCA_964599785.1 uncultured Bacteroides sp.
GCTAAGGCTAAGGCTAAGGCTAAGGCTAAGGCTAAGGCTAAGGCTAAGGCTAAGGAAAGATAAAAACTTATAAGTTACTAAAAAATGAGTTATATGGACTTTACTGAGATGCCTGTTTGGAAAAAGGCATTTCAGCTTATGCTAAGAGTTTATATTTTAACAAAACAATTTCCAAAGGAAGAGAAATATGGAATGGTACAGGACATGAGACGTGCGGCTAAATCGGTTACCAATAATATAGCTGAAGGTTACGGAAGGTATGAAAAATATGATAAAACAAGATTCTACAAAATAGCCAGAGGGAGTTGTTTTGAATTGGTTAACCAATCTTTAGGATCAAATGCTCTAGGATACATGACGCAAAAAGAATTGACCGAACTGAATTCAGGATACCGAGAAGTGATTAAGTCTCTGGATTCAATGATCAAAACGGTGGAGAATAAGAATGAAAAACTTAAAA
This sequence comes from uncultured Bacteroides sp., assembly GCA_964599785.1. GTDB lineage: Bacteria > Bacteroidota > Bacteroidia > Bacteroidales > SM23-62 > LJUQ01. The sequence continues at coordinate 461 of CAZRHW010000182.1, forward strand.
ATCCTTAGCCTCAGCCTTAGCCTTAGCCTAATTATTATATTAATTAATTTCAACTGTAAATATTTGAATGAGGGAATTCATCGAATTGTAAATGGTTTATAAGTTTCTTTGCGTTCTTTATTCCATCTCAGCGTTCTTTGCGTGAAATTATTACATAGAAGCAGTTCTTTTTTGTATGATAGTATTCAATGAATTCAATACAAAGTTAAATAACTGAAAATTAAAAGAATTTTAAACCAGAGTAAAATGGATATAACAGAAGATTTCCTCCATTATATATGGAAAAACCGCCTGTTTCTTCTTCCTCTTTACCTTACCACAGGGGAGGAGGTTGAAGTGCTGGATGTAGGCCAGCATAACCAGGATTCAGGCCCCGATTTCTTTAACGCAAAAATAAGAATTGAAAAGACAGTCTGGGCAGGTAATGTAGAGATCCATGTCAGGGCATCGGATTGGTTCAAGCATGGGCACCAGGATGATGGGAATTATCAGAATATCATACTACATGTTGTTTGCCAGAATGATACGGACAATTCATTTATTAAGAACCAGGACATACCTACAACTGAGATCAGGTTCCCACCCCATATCCTTGATAGTTTTTCTTCCCTTCTTCGAAATACCGACTGGATACCGTGTGGTACATTAATCCGTAACATAGATCCGCTTATTTTAAATCTCTGGCTCGACAGGCTTATGGTCGAAAGAATGGAACAAAAAGCATGTGAGATCATCAGGAATCACAGGGAAACAAAGGGTGACTGGAAAGAAACCATATACAGGCAGCTTACCCGGAATTTTGGTTTTAAAGTAAACGGAATGCCATTTGAATTACTTTCAAAATCCCTGCCACTTAAATTTCTTGAAAGACATTGTCAGAACCTGACACAAACGGAAGCATTATTATTTGGTCAGGCAGGTTTACTGGAAGTACCTGAGGGAGATGACTACTACAGGAGATTAAAGGATGAGTACAGTTTTCTCAGAACTAAATATAATCTCAGGCCAATCAATAAGGATTTGTGGAAATTCTTGAGAATGAGGCCTGTGAACTTTCCAACTATCCGTATTGCCCAGTTTGCGGCATTGTTAAACCGCAATCCTGGTTTCCTGGCAAATTTCCTTGAACATGAGCCTGAGGTAATTTACTGTGAATTAAAATCATTGAGACCATCAGGTTATTGGGATGAGCACTATCTTTTTAATAAACCTTCAACCCATAAAAGGAAGGCTCTGGGAAATGAGGCTGTTTACAATATCATTATCAATACGCTTGTAACGGTATATTTTGAATATGGCAGACAAACAGGTAAAGATCAATATAAACAGAAAGCTGTTGAATTTCTGGAAAAACTTCCTCCGGAATCAAATAAAGTGGTCAGGGGGTGGATAAATAACGGAATGAATATACCCAATGCATTTTATTCTCAGGCACTGCTCCAATTAAAGAATAATTACTGTAATTTTAGAAAATGCTTATTTTGCCAGGTCGGGAACCAGATCCTGCGATAGTAAAGGTTAATTATCTTCCATGGTTTAAGGAGATGGTAAAGTAACAGGATCCGGATCATGCACAAGTAATGATAAAAGATTATCCCGGCTTGGATGAACGGATTACAGAATAATCGGTAATATTCAGGAGCCAGATGAAATCAGAAAGAGACAGATCAGCTTTGATCGCTTTTGGATTCCTATTCATAATAGGCTGGATAGGTGTCCTCGGGTACATGATTATTGAAGATCTGAATTTTACCAGGGCTGTGTATATGACGGTGATCACTATTGCAACTGTTGGTTTTAAAGAGGTGGTCCCCTTATCACCGGTCGGTATGTGGTTTACAAGCTTTCTAATCATCATTAGTTTTGGTATATTTGTCTTTGCAGTTTCATCATTCACCCGTTATGTTATTGATGGTGTAATGAGGAATTATTACAGGGACAGAAAAGTGATAAAAAGGATCGAAAAATTATCAGGACACACCATTATATGTGGTTATGGCCGCAACGGAAGTCAGGCTGCACTTGACCTGTTATTCCGGAAAGTGCCTTTTATCGTGATTGAGAATAATCAGGAATTAATTGAAAAACTGAGTACTACTGATAATATTCTGTATGTTGCAGGAGATGCAACAAAAGATGAAGTTTTACTGCAAGCAGGCATAAAAAGGGCCAAGGCATTAATTACTACATTTCCTGATGATGCGGATAATCTCTATGTTGTTCTTTCTGCAAAAGAAATCAATCCGGAACTTACCGTAATTTCAAGGGCATCGGATGAAAATTCTGATATTAAGCTTAAACGTGCGGGAGCTTCAAATGTGATCATGCCCGACCGTGTAGGCGGACAGAGAATGGCCAAACTTGTTATTCAACCTGATGTTGTTGAATTTATCGATTATATAATGCTCCAGGAACCTGATAATGTATTTCTGGAAGAATTAACCTGTGAATCAATCGCTTCCTGTTTTAATGGTAAAAAAATCAGGGAGCTGGATATCAGGAACCGTTCCGGTGCTAATATTATCGGTCTTAAACAAGAGGATGGTATTTATGTCATCAATCCTTCACCCGATGTAGTCCTTTCTAAATCTGATAAAATCTTTGTTCTCGGAACCTTTTCTCAGATAAATCATCTGAAAAAACTTCTTTTATCGGAAGATACTGAATAGGGTACCAATTCACCAATTTATTTTATTAATTGATTCCATTGATTTATTCAAAAAATTAAATACTTTTGCAGTTCTCATTTTCTGATGAAAAAATATTAATTTGTTATCCTAATGTATTTAACTGCAGAGAAAAAGAGGGAATTCTTTAAAAAATATGGGAAGTCTGCTGAGGACACGGGTTCAACAGAGGGGCAGATTGCTTTGTTCTCTTTCAGGATTTCACATCTTACGGAACACCTGAAAAAAAATCCAAAGGACTTCGGCACACAACGGGCGCTTGTTATGCTTGTTGGTAAACGGAGGCGGTTATTAAACTATTTGAAGGAGAGGGATATAAACCGATACAGGGAAGTCATTAAATCACTAAAACTCCGTAAATAAACCAATATAGGGCAATTCAAAGAGTTGCCTTTTTTTCTATTTATAAGGAAAATTAATAACATGTTGTACGGATTATCTTTCTAAGTTATTAATTATTAGGCTATTTCAGCATGCCATACAGAAAGTGCTGCAAGGTAATTATTTTTATATCAATAACTTCAATTAAACCGCACGACCTTTAAGACCAATAATTAATATGTATAAAACTATTGAAAAAGTAATCGATCTGGGTGACGGACGAAAGATTACTATCGAAACCGGTAAATTAGCCAGGCAGGCCGACGGGGCAGTTCTTGTAAGGATGGGAAAAACCATGTTACTTGCTACAGTTGTGGCTGCCAAAGAGGCTAAAGAAGATCAGGATTTCATGCCATTATCTGTTGAATACAGGGAAAAGTTTGCATCAGCGGGAAGGTTCCCTGGTGGTTTTCTTAAAAGGGAATCACGTCCCGGAGATTATGAGATACTAATCTCACGACTTGTAGACAGAGCTCTCAGGCCTTTATTCCCGGACGATTTCCATTCGGAAACATTTGTCACCATTTACCTGATTTCGGCCGAAAATGATATTATGCCTGATGCCCTTGCCGGCCTTGCAGCTTCATCTGCCCTTGCTGTTTCTGATATTCCTTTTAATGGACCCATTTCCGAAGTCCGTGTTGCACGTATAAAAGGTAATTTTATCATTAATCCTACATTCAGTCAGCTACATGAGGCGGATCTGGATATCATGGTTGGTGCATCGGCAGAAAATATTCTGATGGTTGAGGGTGAAATGGAGGAAGTCTCTGAAGCTGATTTGCTGGAAGCCATAAAATTTGCTCATGAAGCAATTAAAAAGCAATGCCAGGTTCAGCTCGAGCTGATGAAAGAAGCGAATAAGGAGGTAAAGAGAGAATACTGTCATGAAGAGAATGACGAGGAATTGAAAGCTTTGATGGATAAAAAAGCATATGAAAAGATCATAAAGATTGCCGGTAAAGGTCTTGCAAAACAGGAAAGGCATGAACAGATCGATCAGCTTAAAGAAGATTTACTTGCAGAACTTATCCCGGAAGGTGATGAGGGAGCAGAAAAAAAGAAAACCATATTCAACAGATATTTTTTTGAAATTGAAAAACGGGCACTCAGGGCACTGATTCTGGAGAAAGATCTGCGTGTCGACGGACGGGGCCTGGACGAGATCAGACCCATCTGGTGTGAGGTCGATTTCCTCCCGGCAGCTCATGGATCCTCCCTTTTTACAAGAGGTGAAACACAGTCATTAACAACAATTACTTTAGGGACCAGGCTGAATGAAAAAGTTATTGATGAAGTACTGATACAGGGTACAGATAAATTTGTTCTTCATTATAATTTTCCTCCTTTTTCTACAGGTGATGCCCGGCCCATCAGGGGACTCAGTCGCCGTGAAATAGGACATGGCAACCTTGCACACAGAGCACTTAAAAGGATGATGCCGCCGGACAGTGAAAATCCTTATGCTGTCAGGATCGTTTCCGACATCCTGGAATCAAACGGATCTTCCTCCATGGCAACCGTTTGTGCCGGAACACTTGCATTAATGGATTGCGGTATTAAAATCAAAAAGCCTGTATCAGGTATTGCCATGGGACTGATTACTGATAAGGCATCAGGGAAATATTCAATATTGTCCGATATTCTTGGTGATGAAGACCACCTGGGAGATATGGATTTTAAAGTAGCGGGAACAAAAGATGGTATCACAGCTACTCAAATGGATATAAAAGTTGAAGGTTTAAGTTATGACATCCTGGCTGAAGCACTTGAACAGGCCAGAAAGGGTCGCCTATTTATCCTTGAAAAAATGACGGAGGTGATCAGCGAACCCAGGCCGGATCTGAAACCTCATGTACCCAGGATAGTACAGATTGTTATACCGAAAGATATGATCGGAGCCCTGATCGGTCCGGGTGGCAAAATAGTACAGAGTATTCAGAATGAAACAGGGGCTACCATTGTGATTGAAGAAGTTGATCAGAAAGGAGTGGTGGATGTTTTTGCTGCCAATCAGGCATCCATTCAAGCAGCACTGGATAAAATAAAAGCCATTATCGCTGTTCCTGAAGTTGGGCAGGTATATAAGGGGAAAGTCAAATCCATTGTTTCATTTGGTGCATTTGTTGAAATATTGCCCGGGAAAGAAGGCCTGTTGCATATTTCAGAGATCGATTGGAAAAGAATTTCCTCAACCGATGAAGTACTGAAAGAAGGACAGGAGATTGAGGTTAAACTGCTTGACATGGACAATAATGGCAAACTGAAACTGTCACGTAAAATCCTGCTGCCAAAACCTGAAAGACAACCTCGTGAGG
>CAZRHW010000183.1:0-5839 GCA_964599785.1 uncultured Bacteroides sp.
GCGGTAGCGGGAATTGAACCCGCACGAGCGTGTTACCACTCTGCTGCTTTTCAGGCAGCTACGTCTGCCAATTCCGTCATACCGCCATATATCTGTTTTATCACTGATTATCTCCAAATAAAAAAATCCTTGGTTGTTTATTTAAACGTTACATGCTTGATGTATGGGTATAGTTATCCTTAATTTTATTCTAAGATGTTTATTTTAAATCTAAATAGTATTGTTAATTTGTAAATTTTTAACCATATCACCAATTTCTTCCTCTGATAATTTATCTATGTCATAACCCTTTTTCTTTAACCATTCTTTAAATTGAAGCTGAGATTTTTTAATTGATTTTTCATATCTAAGTTCCCATATCTGGTTCAATAATTTTTTATTTTCTAGATATTTTTTATAAGATATGATTACTACTTCAGGATTACTATCTCTAGTAATAATATAAATTTCATTTTTATCAGAAATTGTATCTACTATTTCTTTAATATTATTCCTAGCATTTGTTATTCCAATTATATGTTCCATATTACTTCCTTTCTATTAATAATACTTAATGTGTACATTTAAATTAATATGTAAATGTATATAAAATTTACATGAATTTGGTATATTATCATATAGTATAAAATATGTATATAAATTATATTGACAATAGATTTAATATAACTTATTCTATTAAAACACATTACTTTTAATTATGCAAATATTCATAAGAGCTTATGATTAATAAGTCAAATTCGGGAAATGAAATAAATAAATTCATAAATTCCTTCAATATAATTTTAGCTGATAGAAATCTAGAAACATTTAGAAGAATTAAAAATCTGAATAGTAAATATAATTTTATAAATTTAAGCAGTAACTTTGCTGTAAATTTTATTTTAGAATATGAAAAAATTGATTTGATTATTATAAGTAAAAAAATTTCTGATTTAACAAATATTTTAGAAAGAGCTAATAGAAAAAAAATAAATGTTTATATCCTTGGTAAAGATATTAGATTACCTGTAAATGAAAAAGATATAGAAAATATATTAATAAAAGAAATAAAAAGAAAGATCTCAAAAGAAAATAGTAAAAAATTCAATTTTAAAAAATATATTAGTTGTTTTGTTAAGACCGATAAGCTAAAAGAGTTGATTTTACAATTTAGCCGTAAGCCAAGTGAGAAAATCAACTATTGCTCAGAAAAAGGTGATATTAAAAATAATTATAAATATAAAAAGAGTTTTAAAAATAAAGTTGTTGATAAAAAAAAATTATCTATGGAATTTAAAGAAAACAATAATGCAAAGAAAAATGCTAATGATGATTTTCAAAGAATAAAATCTGATAGAAAAAAAAGAAAGAATATTAATGTCATTTCAAGTAATAATTTTGAAACAAAAAAAATAAAGATAATAAAACAGAAGATATTAATATTATTTAAAGCGAAAGGTGGAGTTGGAAGTACAACGATTTCAATTTTTTTAAGTTATATATTTGATAATGTTAAAACATTATTAGTAGATCTAAATTTTTCAGAAGGGGGAGGAGATATCAGTTATTATCTTGATATTCCAAAATCACCTAATATTTTAAATTTCATAGATGGCTATAGTAGAGAATCTTTAGAAAATTCTGTAGTGAGGATAAAAAAGAACTTGGATATTCTACAAACTCCTCCAACCTATGAGATGTCAAAAAAGTTAGATTTGCAGGACATCTATTGTTTAACTGATATTGCTAAAAAAAAATATCACTTAATAATATTCGATCTGCCTAATAGGTTAGATGATCTATTGCTAGGTGTTATTGAATTGGCTGATTTGCTAATAATGGTATCTGATAATACTTTAGGGAGTATCAGCAGACTTATGAATATTAGCAATCATTTCTTATACGAAGATCTGGAAAAAATTTTAATTATAAATAAATATCATAAAACAAAGGGATTTAATCTTCTGAGGAATCAAATTGAACAATTTTTTAATTTAAAGGACTTCGTGTTTTTAAATGAGGATGAAATCCTAAGAAAAAGATCCGAATTCTCAAGTTTCAATTTTAACAACTTGAAGAGCTTTAATTGTTTAACAGATAAAATTTTTAATTTATTAACTTGTGATTGAAGGAGAGTTATGAAAAAAAACTATAGAAAATATTTAATATTAGCCATTGTTGGGTCAATTATCATAGGATTAGCATTTTATTTATTACTAAATAACTACTTGGATAGAAAAGAGATAATTGTAGCATCAAGAGACATTAATATTGGAGATGAAATAAAAGAAGATGATTTATATTTTAAAGAATATTATAAAAATTCTCTTCCTAAAAGTTATATAACAAATATAGAGGATGTAATTGGGAAAATAATTAATATAGAGAGGAAAAAAGATGACTATATTTCTAAAGACATGTTTGATAAGGAGATGTATATAAATATTTTTAATAATTTAACAACAGGAGATGTTTTAATCGCAGTTAATATACAACATCTGGAACCCGTTATTGAAAAGTTAAAAAAGGGTAATCATGTATCAATAATTTCAACTATTGTAGATGAAGACTTGATTCCTCCAGAGTATACTGAGTCCTCCAATACTGAAAATATTAAATATATGGATGAATATAACTATTATAAGAATGAAGATGATATATCAAATACAAGCAAGTATCTATTGTTAGGTTCGGATTATATCAGTAAAAACACTTTTAATCTATCCGAAAATATTGTTTTAATTAACGGACAGATTATGGTAAGGAATTTAGAGATAATATGCATAGAAAAAAATATTGAGATTAAGAATAGAAATATTCTTATAAATAACAGTAATGACACTACCAGTGTCTATTTTAAATGTAGTATTGAAGAAGCTCCTATTGTTGCTAGATTGACTAAGGACAATAATTATAAGATTGTTGTAGAAAGTATTTAATTATTCTTTTATAAAATGAAAACCTCAATAAATTTTAAAGATCAAAACCTTTTTATTAGTAAAGTTTTAGATGGTTATAAACCAAATAATGCCAATAATTTATATATTGATAATCAAAAAGACGAAAATAATTCGGGTAATAGAAAATATATTTTTTCGGTTGTATCTAATAAGGGTGGAGTTGGCAAGACATCCATCGCTATAGCTCTTGGAATGTTCTTTTCACAAAAAATTAAAAAAAGAACACTACTACTAGAATTAGATAGCTCACCAGGAGATTTTGGTATTATATTTGACATAGAAAGAGATAAGTCACTTGAGCTGGCACTTAAATTTCCAGAAAATTATAATAAATTTATTAAAAATATAAATAAAAATATGGACGTCTTAAAGGGTATATCAAATCCTTTAATAGCTGAAAATATAAATAAAGGAATTATTAACACATTAATTGATTATATTTTAAAAGAGTATAAATATATTATAGTAGATACTCAAACAGTCATTAACGGCTTAGTTTTAGATGTTCTTAGGCTTTCAAATAAGATTTTTACTGTAAGTGAATATACTTTAGAGAGTATTGCACGTGTCTCAAGCTTAGTAAGCATGTTAGAAAAAAAATTTTCTATACCGACATCTAAAATTAGACTCATAATAAATAAAAAAAAATTTCTACCTTTTTTTAGAGTATATGATATCGCTAGAATTATTAATGTACCAATTTATACATTTATAAAATTTGATCGAAAATTTAATAAGAGCAAATTTTTATTTAATAAAAACAATATCTTCAATACAAATTTTTTAAGAGAAATTAGCAGAATGTTATTAAAAGAAGGTTAAAAAATATGTTACAAGACAGACTTCATGAGCAAAATAAATTAACCAAAGACGAGGAAAAAGAAATAATAGACTTAGTTAAAGAAAAAATTAAAGATGATGTTGATTTTATAGATAGTAATTTTTTTAATAGGGATGATTTTAAAGACAAATTATTTTTACTTATTAAGGATGAAATTGAAAAGAAGTGGCCATATTCTAATTTTAATATTGAAAATAACTTGGTTAATAGGGCATTATCTGAAATTTTTGGATTGGGGATATTGGAGGGATTTTTACAGGATAAGAGGGTAACAGATATTTTTATTCAGGATAACGAAATGATAGTGATAAAAGATGGAGTGAAGGAATATTTGGGAGAAGTTTTTAATAATCTAGGAGAAGTATATTTAATAATAGATAGAATAAAAAATAATACAGGGAAAACAGTTGATCAAAGAATTCCATTTTTAAATACCGAACTTTATGATGGCAGTAGATGTTCAATAGTCATACCCCCTGTTTCGGATAGAGTTTATATTTCAATAAGAGTATTTAATTGTATAGATTTTAGTTTAGACGATTTATTAGGATTAAATATGTTCAGTAAAAATGATTATTATGTTTTAAAAGATTCAGTTGAGAAAAGAAAAAATATTTTAATCGCAGGCTCTATGGGTTCTGGAAAAACTACATTTCTTAATACATTAGCTAAACTAATCCATAAAAATGAATTTATTAATATTATTCAAGATGTACCAGAAATAATACTTAAAGAACACCCTTTTGTAAGAATGTTATGTACAAGATTAAAATCTAGGGAAGTTGATAATGAAATCAATCAAGATAGATTGATTTATGAAACATTAAGAATGAAAGCAGATAGAATCATAATCGGTGAGGTAAGAGATTCAATGGCAGCATATCAAATGTTGCAGGCATTAAATACAGGACACAGAGGTAGTTTTAGTACTATTCATGCCGATTCTGCTTTTGATTCCTTATTAAGATTAGAAACTTTAGCAATGGAGTATAAAGCAAATATAAGTAATTATGTTGTAAAAAAAATGATTTCAAGAGCAATTGATTTAATTTTATTTTTAGATTACGAAAAAGATAAAAATTTCAATATATGTAATAGAAAGTTAAAGGAACTTTTAATTGTAGATAATAATTTGAATGAGGAAGGGGATTATAAATTAAAGTATCTATAATCATATCCATAAGTATTGGACTAGGATTCTTATATATTTTTGGGGCTGTAGCAATTTATATTATTGATAGGCAAAGAGACGTAGTAAATAGAATATTAAGAATATCCAATGGTAAATATTTGAATGATGTAAAGAATCGAAGGTCTAATATTATTATAAAAATAAATGTCTGGCTTAGTAAAAATAATCTAAATTTGGATGTGAAGGATTTTTTAATTTTAATTTTTATATTATTCTCTTTTACTTTTCTTATAGGATTATTCTCCAGTCCGGGTTTAATTCTTTCTATTTTGTTCTCAATTTTAATTATTTTTTTGTTTTTTATTTTTATCAATATAAGAAGAAAAAAAGAAAATATTAAAAAAGAAAATCAACTGGAGCAATTTTTATTAGACCTTGTTGGTTTTTTATATGGTAATCCAAATGTTTTAAACTGTATACAGAAAACTGTAGAAGAAACAGAATACCCATTAAGGAAAGAATTTGAGTTGGTATTAAATGATACCCAAAAAGGTCTCCTGCTTAATGAAGCCTTGAGGAATATGATTAAAAGAAACAGTAGCCCCTTAATTGAAGTTGTTCTTGTGGGTTTTATTGCTGCAAACGATAAGGGTATTGATTTAATAGGATTCTTGAAAAATCAAATTAATTACATTAGAGAAAGAAAAAATACAGAAAGATATATCAAAATTTTAAGTTCCGGACCAAAATACACTTCTTATCTTATAACTCTAATACCTGTTATTTCGGTAATAATTATTGTTTTAATTAATAGGAATATTTTAGATGTTTTATTTACTAAAATTGGAATCTTGATTCTTATATATATCCTTCTCAGTAATATAATTGGATTTCTTATAATAAATAAAGTAATTAATTATTATGGAG
>CAZRHW010000184.1:0-5830 GCA_964599785.1 uncultured Bacteroides sp.
TTGTGCCTCGATTTACCCGCAAAATCATGACTTTTCGTTCAGACACTAATTATGATACGGGGCGAATGAGTTTCATCACACTCTTAAAAAAGTAAAGGAGGAGCTATGAAACCAAGACAAATAAAAGAGGGTATTTTTTGGATGGGGGCCGTAGATTGGGACAGGCGTCTTTTTGACTCATTAATTCCACTTCCCGACGGCACGACCTACAATGCTTATCTGGTGCGGGGTAGCGAAAAAACCGTATTGATAGACACGGTTGATCCCCCCATGGCCAATGAACTTTTAGAACAACTTAAGGATGTTTCTCAACTCGATTATGTTATTTCACTCCATGCAGAGCAGGACCACTCCGGAACCATTCCGCAGGTTCTTGAAAGACACCCCAACGCCAAGCTGATAACAACACCCAAAGCCAAAGGAATGCTTATAGATCTTTTAAAGATACCTGAAACATCCTTTATCTCGGTCGAGGATGGTGAAACCCTTTCTCTCGGGGACAGGACATTGACATTTATTCATACGCCTTGGGTTCACTGGCCTGAGACCATGGTGGCCTATTTGGAAGAAGACGGGATCCTTTTTAGTTGTGATTTTTTCGGCTCTCACATTGCAACCACCGATCTTTACGTGACAGATGAAGGACGCGTCTATGAGGCGGCCAAGCGCTACTTTGCCGAGATTATGATGCCCTTTAGAAACGTGATCAAAAAGAACCTGGAAAAACTAAAGCCTTTCGAAATTCGGATGATTGCTCCCAGCCACGGGCAAATATATCAGGATCCGAAATTTATTATGGATGCCTATTGGGACTGGGTATTTAGCCCTTGCCGTAACGTCGTTGTGCTGCCATATGTGTCGATGCATGAAAGCACCAAGCGAATGGTCGAATATTTTGTTTCTTCACTCGTAGAAAAGGGAGTAAAAGTAGAGCTGTTCAATTTAGCCGTTACCGATATAGGGAAGCTGGCTATGGCATTGGTTGATGCAGCAACACTCGTTGTTGGAACGCCCACAGTCCTTGCAGGACCCCATCCCTACGCTGCATACAGTGCTTTTTTAGCAAACGCCCTCCGTCCCAAAACAAAATTCATTTCCATCATCGGTTCCTATGGATGGGGAGGAAAGACTGTGGAAATACTTGCGGGAATGATACCGAATCTCAAAGTAGAAGTCATAGACCCTGTCCTTTGCAAAGGAATACCTTCAGAGAAGGATCTTAAGGCGCTGGATAATTTGGCTGTCACTATTGCCGAAAAACACAAGGAACACAATTTTATTTAAATTAAGGGATCGATAATGAGCAAACATAAAATCAAATTTCTCCCCCACAACAAAGAAATAACCGTTATGCATGGAGAAAACCTGATCCGTGCTGCATTGGAAGCAGGCGTCCACATTAATGCTTCCTGCGGCGGAGAGGGGGTATGTGGTAAATGCCGTGTTATTATCGAAGATGGAAGTGTTGAGGGAGGAATCACTGAAAAATTAAGCAAAGAAGATATTGAAAAGGGCTACTGTCAGGCCTGTTTGGCAGCGATTCAGAGCGACCTTGTGGTGCGCATTCCCGTAGAATCGGAAGTGGATATCAGTGTTCTTAACCTGCAAAAGACGCCTCGACGAAAAGCTAAAATCTGGGAAATGAATCTTGAGGATTTAAAGGAAAAAGGTCTTTTCTTGCCGCCGGTTGAGAAGAAATACCTGGAACTTCCCGAGCCGACGCCACAGGACAATCTGCCGGATGTCACCCGACTGGTCTCTTTTCTGAAAGCCAGACACGGTGAGCATCGTCTTGTTGTTCAACTTCCCGTAATACGAAAAATTTCTGATGTTTTAAGAAAAGACGGGTTCAGGGTTACGGCAACACTTGCCCGGCCGGTCCATGCCGGAAGAAAGACACATATAATAAATATTCAGCCGGGAGACACAACAGATCGGAACTATGCCATTGCCGTAGATATCGGCACCACAACCGTCTACAGCCAGTTAATCGATCTTATCACCGGCGATGTATTGGCCTCGTACGCTGAATACAACGGGCAGATCAGCTATGGCGAAGATGTTATCAGTCGAATTATTTTTGCGGGCAAACCCGGCGGCCTACAAAAGCTCCACCAGGTGGTCATTAAAAATATTAACCACTTAATAAAAAAAATGGTCAAACGGACAAAAATTGATCCTGATGAGATTTCCACCATTACGTTGGCAGGCAATACAACCATGACCCAGCTCATGCTCAAGATCAACCCAAAATATATACGGCTTTCACCTTATGTTCCGGCGTCAACATTATTTGCTCCCATAAAGGCAATTGATTTAGGTCTTTCCCTGGGTGACCATGTGACCGCACTGGTATATCCTGCGATTTCAAGTTATGTGGGAGGCGACATTGTAGCCGGTGTCATGGGATCAGGAATGTACCTCTCCGAAGAAATAACGCTTTTTATGGACATCGGCACCAACGCCGAAATCGTGATTGGCAATAAAGATTGGCTTGCCTGCGCAGCCTGTTCCGCAGGACCGGCATTTGAAGGCGGTGGCCTTAAATTTGGAATGCGGGCTGCAAAGGGGGCCATTGAAGATTTTTCTATGGATCATATCACCTTGGAACCTATGAATCTCACCATCGGCAATGTCAGGCCCAAAGGGATCTGCGGCTCGGGACTGATTATCATTGCAGCCATGCTGTTTGAAATGGGTGTCATTGACAACCGGGGAAAATTCAACCGGGATCTGGATACTCCTCGTATACGCGAAACAGATGGTATTGTTGAATATGTGCTTGCATGGAAGGATGAAACCCAGATTGACAGAGATATTACCATCACGGAACCGGATATTGACAATCTCATACGCGCAAAGGGCGCCATATACAGTGGTTGCATGACCCTCCTTGAAGAGGTGGGACTGGGTATGGGTGACATCGATCGAATTTTTTTGGCCGGAGGGTTCGGCAGTTATGTGGATCTGGAAAAGGCAATGACCATCGGTCTCTTGCCTGAAATAGATCCTGATAAAGTGAGGTTTATCGGTAACGGATCTCTAATGGGCGCAAAAATGAGTTCTTTAACAAATCGCATCCGCAAAGATGTGGTGGAGGTTACCAAGAGGATGACCAACTTCGAATTGTCGGAAACCCTCTCTTTCATGAATAATTATGTGGCCGCTCTTTTTTTACCCCATACCGACATGGAACAATTTCCCAAACTAAAGGCTCGTCTTGAAGCCCGAAAGGCTTTACAACAAAAAAACATATCGAATCCAGGTATGATAAGTTGAAAATGAAGCTCACGACAAACTAAATTAATTGAGGATATAGAAACCAATAGACATCAAATTGGAACTGTAAATATCAGATCCTTATTGGTTTACAGATATTCCGTCGTACCTCAGCACCGTAATTTGTTGTGATCTATAGCAGTAAAACGTAACAAAAAATGATGATCTTTTAGAACATTAACGAAATTTTTAATTATTTTCCAACAAATAGATTCACTTTTTTTCTGATATCCCTCCTCCAAGGCTTCATCCCCCTGACCTCCCAGCAGTTAATTACCGTATCAGGAGTTACACCAATTAAGGCTGAAAACTCTTTAATCAGCAAACCGGCATCCATTCGAGTCCTCCGTAGCCTTTCCCGGAAGGTTTTTGGATCAACTGGGTAATCCTCATTAAAAATATACTTTGGGATTGGTATGTTAAGCGTAAAGTATTGAATAACAATTGAACGCCAAGCAGGAGGATGCCCTTTCGAGTGGATATACAAAAACATTTTATTATGACTGTCTGCCACCCAAAAAGTCCAACGAATCAAGCAAGTCTTATGAACAAAGAGTAAAGCCACATATAGATGAATTTAATTACCTAAGGACACTTAATGGATTTCATGTCAATGAAGGCGTGACAATAGGTAGTCCACGGAAACTTCACCAGAAAACAATTGATATTAAAATAAAAGATTTCTACTGCTCTCAACAACTGCCAAATAAAGAAAGCAGCATAATTTTTCGATCATTTAGGGTATAAGTATGTCAATTCTCCAGGATCATTCAAGATACGCACACAGGGAACGCTTTTTTCAAATTTTCATTGACAAATTTCATTAAAAGTGAATAAAAAATATAATTAATATCAATAGTTGTAAATTTTGATCCCTGAACCTTTTCGGCTTGTTAAATCGCGCCTCGCATTCTTATTATTCAAAATCAAAAGCAACTTATTCACCGCAGCGTCCTTTTAAACAATGATCTTAACTGAACGATTACTTCTAGAAGTTGGGGAAATTCTTTCATGAATACAAAACCGACATACAAAGAATTGGAAGATAAAATTAAGGTATTGGAAAAAAAGATTGTAGCGTTGGAAGGGACCAAACGAGCCATTCAAAGAAACGAAGAAAGATTGAAAGAAGCTGAAAGGATTGCAAAGATAGGACACTGGGAATTGGACTTGGTTAACAATACGCTATTCTGGTCGGACGAAATTTATCGAATTTTTGATTCAAATCCTCGAGAATTTGGGGCCACTTATGAAGCCTTTCTTGATTTCGTACACCCTGACGATAGGACGGCTGTAAACAAAGCGTTTACAGCTTCAGTAAAAAATAAGAAAGGCTATGATATCGTTCATAGGCTGCTCCTTAAAAACGGTACGTTGAAATATGTACATGAAAAATGCCGGACCATATACGATGTGAATGGAAAACCGTTACGCTCTCTTGGTACCGTTCAAGACATTACTCATCAAAAACTGGATGAGCATCGCTTTTCCGGAATTATCGGAAGAGACCCGAAGATGAAAGACATCTTCGATATGATAAGAGAGGTTACTGAAGTCGATATTCCTGTCCTCATTCAGGGAGAAAGCGGTACCGGAAAAGAACTGGTGGCTCGTGCCATACATAACGAAGGACCGCGAATGCATAAAGCTTTCGTACCGGTCAATTGCGGAGCGCTTCCCGAGGGATTGTTGGAAAGCGAGCTCTTTGGTCATGTGAAGGGTTCGTTTACCGGAGCTTTGAGAGACAGGAAGGGCCGATTTGAAATGGCAAACGGCGGCACGCTTTTTCTGGATGAAATAGCTGATTTGCCAAAAGTGATGCAGGTAAAGTTGCTGAGGGTTATACAGGAAGGCAAATTTGAAAGAGTGGGAGATGAAAAAACCGTTTCTGTGGATGTTCGAATTATCAGCGCCTCAAATCAAAACTTGAAACAAGAGGTGAAAAAAGGGAATTTCCGTGATGATTTGTATTATCGCATCAGCGTGGTTCCCATTCATATGCCGCCGTTGAGAAATCGAAAAAACGATATTCCGCTATTGATTGATCATTTTCTCAAGCAATCTTCTTTTAAAAAACCAACATCAACAGTCATTTCCGAAAATGCCTTAGTCGCTATGATGGACTACCATTGGCCCGGAAATGTTCGAGAACTTCAAAGCGCCATTCATTATGCCCTTATTAAATCCAAAGGAAAAACCATTAAACCTGTTCATCTTCCCTTGGAGTTGAGACAAAAGAGGATAAATCCGTTAGCTTGCAGACCGTCTCGAAGACTTGAACCTGAAATTGTAAAAAGGGCTCTAATTCAAAGCGGCGGTAATAAAGCCAAAGCCGCAAGACTACTGGGTGTAGGACGAGCCACCTTATACCGATTTATAAAAAGTTATCCGAATATCATTTCAATTAGTTGCGAATCTGATCATATATAAGTCAGACAAATCTTCACTACTCTAAGCCGGATTCTATCTCCCTGGCATTATGTTTGATAAACTCAAGAACTCAACAGTCCAAAGTTTTGTGCCGTCATGCGGCTAAGAGCATTGCATCAAC
>CAZRHW010000185.1:0-5785 GCA_964599785.1 uncultured Bacteroides sp.
TCGAAAGTGCAGATTATAACTGCGGCAATTTACTTTCAACCGGAGAGGTATTGCTTGCTCCCAGCAGATCAGGTATTGTCCGGGTAAATGGTAACAGCGGGAGCCTGATCTTCCCGGAGGAAGTATATGTACTTTACCAGTCACATTTGAATCCCGGAATCATCCTTGCAGGTACTTCCAGTGGATTAATCGCATTATCTCAATCCCATGACAAATGGTATGCAATGCCGGTTGCCACCGGTCTGAATTATCCTGTGGTAAATATAGCAGAGTCTGATAAGGACTATTTATGGTTATCAACTTTATATAACGGACTCTTCAGGGTTTCTCTTTCGGATAGTTTCCAGACTGAAATGGAATATTCATATTATGGTACTGATGAAGGACTCCCCCCGGATAATCAACCGGTGGAATTTTTAAATACACAAAACAAGTTGATTTTTGCTACTTCGGAAGGATTGTATATATATAATCCTTCCGATAATAGGTTTATGCCTTATGCTGCGATTAATCTCCCGGGACAGAACGGATCACTGATTATGATTCCATTAGCTAAAGACCAGAAACAGAATCTTTGGATTAAAACTTATAATACAGAATTGAATAAGGTTCTGATCTTCAAAGCTTCTTTCTCCGGACAAGATGAATATGAATTATCTCAACTTAATATTGGCCGTATAAACAGAAAGTATATTCAATCAATTTATCCTGAACCTGACGAAATAATATGGATTTGCTGCAATGATCTGTTAATCAGGGTAGATTCAACATATCAGACCAGTAAGCCCTGTGATTTTCGAACACATATATCAAAAATCACCCTGAATGATAAATCCATTATTTCCCCTCAACCCTATACACAACCAGATGAAGATGAACCGGCCCTTCAGCTTATCAGAATCCCCTTCTCAGGAAATAATATTCAATTTGATTTCATTTCACTCGACTTTACATACGAAGAAGGTGAGCTTTATCAATATTTTCTTGATGGTCTGGATGATCAATGGTCTGAATGGACCACCAGTAATCAGGTATCATTCTTTAATCTCCCTTCCGGCAATTATACATTCAGGGTCAGAAGCATGGATCCGGCAGGATTCATATCGACTCCCGACCAGTTTAATTTCAGGATTGCAGTGCCCATATACATGGCATGGTGGGCTGTTATTATGTATATTATTATTATTTTACTGGGTGTATATTTCTTCAAGAAATTGAAAACTTTCAGAAACTTGCAGGAGAGATACAGAATGGAAGAAATTGTTAAGGAGAGAACCGAAGCATTGATCAAGGAAAAAGAAAAAAGTGAAAATCTCATCGCCAATATTTTACCAAAAAATACCGCCGATGAATTAAAATTGACAGGTAAAGCCACATCCAGCAAATTTAAAATGGCAACAGTTCTTTTTGCTGATATTCAGGGTTTTACAAAAATTGCCGAGCAGATGAATCCCGACAAGCTGATTGATGAACTCGATAGATTTTATTTTCACTTTGACTCAGTTGTTGAAAAATTTAATATTGAAAAAATCAAAACGATTGGTGATGCATATATGGCTGCCGGAGGAATCCCGATAAAAAACCGGACCAATCCTGTTGAAGTTGTACTGGCTGCTCTTCAGATGCAATCCTATATGAAAGAGTTAAGAAAAACGAAGACAGATATATGGGATCTTCGAATCGGTATCCATACAGGTTCGGTTATTGCAGGCGTAGTAGGTCAGAAGAAATTCTCCTACGATATATGGGGTGATACTGTTAATACTGCCAGCAGAATGGAATCCTCCGGGGAGATTGGAAAAGTTAATATTTCTGCTACAACCTTTAAATTGGTGGTAGATTTTTTTGATTGCCAATACAGGGGTAAAATGCCTGTTAAATATAAAGGGGATATCGAGATGTATTTTGTTATTGGAATTAAGCCTGAATTACAGGCTGAAAATGAAGTCACTCCGAATGATGAATTCGGAATCAGTTTGCAGTTGCTGAGACTTCTTGACCTTGAGGAATTTATTTTACAGAAGATGGAAAAAGAACTACCGGATAATCTGTATTTTCATAATGCCGGACATACATCTCATGTATATACCCAGGTTGAAATCCTCGGAAGATCTGAAAATATTTCCGGTACTGATTTGTTGCTTCTCCGTTCAGCCGCACTACTTCATGACATTGGCTACATAGATACCGTGGAGGATCATGAAAAGCGTTCTGTTGAATTAGCGCGTGAGATCCTCCCTGTTTATAAATATAAGGAAGAACAAATTGAACAGATCAATAAACTGATCCTGGCAACAAAAATGCCACCTGAACCGGAAGATCTTCTTGAAAAAATTATTTGCGATGCTAACCTTGATCATCTTG
This sequence comes from uncultured Bacteroides sp., assembly GCA_964599785.1. Lineage (GTDB taxonomy): Bacteria > Bacteroidota > Bacteroidia > Bacteroidales > SM23-62 > LJUQ01. Next base: position 2,365 of record CAZRHW010000185.1, read on the forward strand.
GCCGCGTTGATTTTCTTATACAATCTGATAAATTGTTCCAGGAATACAGGACGATGAAAAAAATAAAATCTAAGAAAGAATGGAATGAATTTCAGGCAGATTTTCTAAAAAATCATGAATTTTATACCAATGCAGCTAAAAGACTACGTGAGGTGAGCAAAGAAGATCAAATCAATAATATCCTTCAATTTTCATAACTTAAAAATATCATTGTCGATATTTATAATTATAGCTAATTTTATAAACCTTTAAACCACCAAATTCAAGATAATGACCCTAAATATTGATTGGAAGAATCTTCCTTTTGGCTATATGCCTACTGATTATAATGTGCGTTGTTATTACCGGCAGGGAGCATGGGGTGAACTTGAAATTACTTCATCCGAATACATTCCTATCCATATGGCTGCCACATCACTTCATTATGGACAGGAAGCTTTTGAGGGAATGAAAGCATATATGGGAAAAGATGGTAAAATCAGGATTTTCAGATGGCAGGATAATGCTGCCCGGATGGCCAAAAGTGCTATTGGAATAAAAATGGCTGTTGTTCCGGATGACCTTTTCCATAAGGCTATTACGACAGTCATCAATCTAAATAAGAAATTTATACCGCCTTACGGCACAGGAGCGGCATTGTATCTCCGGCCCCTTCTGATTGGCAGCGGGCCTGAAGTTGGGGTCAAACCTGCCGGTGAATATTTTTTTATGGTATTTGTTACTCCGGTAGGACCTTATTTCAAGGAAGGTTTTAAGCCCATGAATATGATGATCTGCCGGAAGTACGATCGTGCAGCACCAAAAGGCACAGGCCACATTAAAGTTGGAGGTAACTACGCTGCCAGCTTGTTTTCTCTCGAGAACGGTCATGAAAAAGGATTTGCTTCCGTTATTTATCTTGATGCTAAAGAAAAAAAATATATTGATGAATGTGGCCCTGCAAATTTCTTTGGCATAAAAAACAATACCTATATCACTCCGGATTCTTTTTCTATTCTTCCGTCCATAACAAATAAAAGTCTTATGACACTAGCCGGAGATATGGGTATGAAAGTTGAAAAACGACCCATCGCAGTGGATGAAATGGCCTCCTTTGATGAAGCCGGAGCATGTGGAACAGCCGCTGTTATCAGCCCGATAGGTAAAATAGTCGACCCGGATACTGATACAATATACGAATATTGTAAAGATGGCAGACCCGGTCCTGTATCTGAAACCCTTTATAATAAACTTATTTCCATCCAATATGGTGATGAACCAGATCCTTATGAATGGATTGAAATAGTTGATTGATGGTTAAATGGCTTAATGGTTAAATGGCTTAAAAACAATTTAACAGTTTAACAATTGAACAATTTAACAGTTTAACAGTTTAACAGTTTAACAATTTAACAGTTTAACAGTTTAACAATTTAACAGTTTAACAGTTTAGCAATTTAACAGTTTAACAATCTAATTCCTATATTTGCAGTCTCAGCCCGGAACCATGAAGAAGAAGGAGAGTAGTATCAGTAAAAACAAATTAAGAAGTTCTTATCTTACCTCCATCATCAGCATTTCTCTTGTTCTTTTCCTTCTTGGATTAATCGGATTGCTTTTACTAAATGCCAGGAAAATATCGGATCACGTGAAAGAAAATATTGGATTCTCAATTATTCTTAAGGAAAATATCCGTGAAGTCGATATTATCCGTCTTCAGAAACGGCTTGATGCAATGCCTTTTGTGAAATCAACCGATTATATAACGAAAGATGAAGCGGCCAGGGAGCTAAGGGAAGAATTGGGTGAAGATTTTATTGAATTTCTTGGTTATAATCCCCTTGGAGCATCTATCGAAGCAAAATTTAACGCCAGATTTGCCAATCCAGACAGTATTGCAGTTATCGAAAAGGAAATAATGAGCTGGGAAGAAGTCAGTGAAGTATTTTATCAGAAATCTCTCGTCCATCTTGTTCATGATAATATTCAAAAAATAAGTCTGATCATATTGTCTTTCAGTGGATTATTGTTTCTTATAGCCGTGGCCTTGATAAATAATACTATCCGGCTTTCGGTTTATTCAAAAAGATTCCTGATTAAGACAATGCAACTGGTTGGTGCAACAAAGACATTTATTCGTAAACCATTTCTTATTAAAAGTGCCACACATGGTATTTATGCAGCAATCATTGCTTTGGTTCTCCTGATAGGTGTAATCTATATTGCACAACATGAATTGCTCGATATAATCAGCTTCCAGGATATTGATATTCTTGGAATCCTGTTTTTAATCGTAATGATTATGGGTATCATTTTAAATTGGATCTCAACTTTTTTTGCTGTCAATAAATATCTTAAAATGAGATCCGATGATCTTTATTACTAATTTGAATAAAAATGGCAAAGAAAAAAACAGAAAAAGAAAGACCTGATTTCCCTCTTCAGAAGGAGAATTATATATTAATCATTATCGGTTTTGTTATCATTATAATTGGATTTCTTCTAATGATAGGAGGCAAGGCAGATAACCCCAATGAATTTAATCCTGCTATTTTCAGCTTCAGAAGGATTACACTAGCTCCAATTATTGTATTATTCGGTTTTGCTTTTGAAATATGGGCAATCATGAAAAAACCAAAAGAAACCGGAAAAGAATAGATTAAAAAATGGAGTGGTATGAGGCTTTAATTCTCGGGGTAATTCAGGGTTTAACAGAATTTCTACCTGTCAGCAGCAGTGGTCATCTGGAACTTGGCAAAGCAATCCTTCATATTCAAACCGGTGAAGATATGTCCTTTGCAGTTGCTGTTCATGGGGCAACTGTGCTCAGTATTATCCTTGTTTTCTGGTCAGAGCTTGGTAATATGTTGGCCGGAGCTTTAACATTGAAATGGAATCCCTCAACAGAATATATCACAAAGCTTCTGATCTCAATGATTCCTGTTGCTTTTGTCGGGATTTTGTTAAAGGATTATGTTGAACATTTATTCACCGGAAATGTCAGGTTCGTTGGAAGTATGCTTCTGATAACTGCATGTCTTCTGACATTAACCCATTTCGCGAAGGATAGAGCCAGAGACATCACATTTTTTTCTGCTTTCCTGATTGGGATCGCTCAGGCAATAGCAGTCCTACCAGGAATTTCAAGATCCGGAGCTACGATCTCAACAGGACTGCTTCTCGGAAATAAAAAGGATGAAACAACCAGGTTTTCATTTTTAATGGTTTTACTTCCTATAATAGGTGCGAATCTGGTTGATCTGTTCACAGGAGAATTTTCTGACAAAAGTGTAACCGGTTTCTTTCCTCTTCTGATTGGCTTTATATCTGCATTTTTAACAGGTTATGTTGCATGTAAATGGATGCTCAGAATAGTAAAGAAAGGAAAATTGATTTATTTCGGTATTTATTGTTTTTTAATTGGTATAACAGCCATCATTTT
>CAZRHW010000186.1:0-5772 GCA_964599785.1 uncultured Bacteroides sp.
TGCGAGAAGCCTTTAAAAACTTTTTAAACAGCCCCCAGGTAGTGAGTCCGCAAACATCTTAAAACCTATTTATTCGGCATGAATAAAACAATCAAAGAAAACATCAGGTTTCAAACACTCATGTGGCAGCTTTACAAAAACTATTCAACAATTTGATTATTTAACTAAAGTTGCTAATTGCAGGTTGCCCCCATTTCACAGCCAGGTATTTTATTCCCTTATTTGAACCTGTTTTTCCCGAAGTTTAATTTTACATTACCATAAAAGCAGAAATTTTTATAAATTTCAAATCTGAACATTTTCAATACATGATTTAATTGATCAGACAACAAATTCAGATCCTGCCATATGGAAATAAATATTGGAAATTACATTAAAAAAATCTCTCTCCCGGTATTGTTATCCTTTATATATGTAAATTTTATTTCGGGACAGCACAAACCCTTTCCGCAGCATATTGATTACCCATATGGATACATGCCGGCAACCGTTACATCTGTCGATGCTCAAAATGAATACAACAGGTGGAAAACAGCATATCTTGTTACCTGTAATGATATGTATCGTGTAACAACCACCACCGCCAGTCAATCACTGTCTGAAGGAACCGGGTATGGTATGTTGTTAACGGCCTATTATGGTGAAAAGAATTATTTCGATGGGTTGTTAAAATTTTATAAAAGTAAATGTACTTCAACGGCAAAGGGTCTTATGGCCTGGGATGTCACATGCTCAGGTATCAACGATCCCAATTGCGCAACCGATGGGGATATCGACGTAGCCTTTTCCCTCATAATAGCATATAACCAATGGGGCGGGAAATATCTCGAAGATGCCCGGTATATCCTTGGTAAAATAAAATCCTCATTATTAGTCGTATGTGATAACTCGGTATTTACCCTAAAGCCCGGTATAGGATGGGGAGGATGCCAGCTGACCGATATCTCCTATTATCCGGCAGCTTACTTCCGGATTTTTACCGAAATTACCGGTGATCAGACCTGGAATTATCTTGCAGACGATACATATTCAATATTGAATGCAGGGGCTGATGACAGTACCGGCCTTGTGCCCGACTGGCAATCTTTCGATGGAATGCCGAGCGGTAATCCTCCCCAGTCAAACAGGATAGGTTTTTACCGGTACGATGCCAGCAGGGTACCGTGGCGGATCGGTCTCGATTATCTCTGGAACGGCAATACTCAGGCAATGGAGTGGTGCAGCAAAATTACCAACTGGGCAAATGTTATCGGTCCAGCCAATATACTGGACGGATACTATCTCGATGGAACAGTACAGGGGCAGTACCATAACAGCGCTTTTGTCGGCGGGTTTACAATCGGGGCCATGTGCAACGACCAGGACATAGCAGATGATTTTGCCGGTGAATTGAAAACGCTGAACGACCAGCACTATTTCAACCTTTCTGTGAAGTGTCTTTATTTGTTGACGGCAACAGGAAATTTCTGGAAGCCCGAAACTGAATTTGCTGAAGTAACCGGTATTACGGTAACTGCTGAAAATGATGTGGACAGTATCACAATCGACCAGGGCACACTTCAGATGGAAGCGCTGGTACTTCCCGACAGTGCTTTCAATAAAACGGTTGAGTGGAGCGTTACAGAGGGCACCGGGACAGCCACCATCAGTGAAAACGGCCTCCTGACTCCACTGACACCCGGAACCGTTACGGTCGTTGCAGATGCAACTGACGGGTCCCTTGTCACCGGACAGGTAACCATTACCATCATTGGCCAGCAATCATTTGTCGATGCTGTCCGTCAACCGGCCATAACATATTCTCCAAATCCTGTTGATAACATGCTATTTATCAATCATGCACATGCGGTAACAAACATTGAAATATTGGGAATAAACGGGAAAGTTATAACTACCGTCCGGAATGATTCGAAAAATAATCTCGCGATCAATACATCCGGTTTAGTTGAGGGAGTATATATCCTGAAAATATATAACATCGACGGTTCGGTCTATAATTATAAGATTATTAAGCAATAATTATTGATATTTTACCTGTAACACGAAATATTATATGGCATGCAGATATACCTGTACCTGCCATGATCTGAAAGCAGTCCGTTTACCCTGCATATAACAGATAAGAATGTATTATAAAACACTCATCATTGATTGATTGATTGATTAATTCAATTATCGGAAAATAAAGCCAAAAGAATATAAAAATATCTAACGACACCGGCCCGGTATATGAGGATTCACCGGCCAGGTCATCACAGGGCAGGCAGAAGGCCGGCAATAAAAGAACATCGCATTGAGAAAGAAAACATAATGTTTTGATAACCGTTTATTTATCTTAAATATTTTCTGATGAAAACGATCCAGTTTATCACCCTTCATTCGTTCAAAAGAATACTGTTTGTGAGCATTTCCATTTGTCTCCTGTTATCCGGATGCAACAAGATCACTCACAGGGAGCCCGTTTTGAGTCTCAATGAACTGGGGTACTTTGAATCACAGGGTATCAATGTGTTGGTTTTCAATAATTGGTATAACGGACTATTCAGTGATTCAAAAATGAGCGGTGTAGAAATCATACATCATGAAGTACGCACGGCAACGAATGGTGATGTAAGATTGCAACCCACACCTGAACAATGGGATCCGATACCCGAATTTGTGGAACGCAAAGTAAACAAGGAGGAAAACACGATTGAAGCTTTTTTAAGGTACCCTGATCATGATTTTAATTATATGATCAGGGCTGAAATTTCTGATGGGAAATTGCTGCTGAGTATAAATCTCGATGAGCCTCTTCCGGAGGAACTTAACGGCAGGGCGGGTTTTAACCTGGAATTTCTTCCTTCAGCTTATTTTGAAAAAGCCTACCTGATGGATGAGAAGCCCGGCATATTCCCGTTATATCCTGGTGGTCCGATGGATACAACGGAACCGGGCAGGGTTGAACCACAACCCCTTTCTTCAGGAAAAACCCTTGTGCTTGCTCCGGAAGATCCGTCCAGGTGTATCACCATCAAAACAACGGATAATACGCTTTTACTGTTCGATGGACGAAACAATGCCCAGAACGGATGGTTTGTCGTTCGCAGCCTGATCCCACCCGGCAAATCAGGAAAAGTCATTGAATGGTCAGTAACTGCAAAAACAATTCCCGGCTGGAAACGGCCCCCGGTGATAGCCTATTCACAGGTTGGCTACCATCCTGCTCAAAAAAAAGTTGCCGTCATTGAACTTGATAAAAACGATACACAGCTTCCGGAAGCCAGTTTGCTCCGGATCACTTCCGACGGGAAATTTGTCAGGAAATTAAAGGGCAAGACAATATCCTGGGGCCAGTATCTCAGGTATCATTATGCAACATTTGATTTTTCATCCGTCACTGACAGCGGATTATATGTTATCGAATACGGCGATACGAGAACACTTCCATTCATGATAGCATCCGATGTTTATCGCCATGCATGGGAGCCTACACTGGACGTGTTTTTCCCTGTACAGATGGACCATATGTTTGTCAATGAAGCTTACCGTGTCTGGCATGGTGCCGCTCACCTCGATGATGCATTACAGGCGCCGGTCAACCATGAACATTTCGATCTGTACACCCAGGGACCAACCACCGATACGCCATATAAACCGGGAGAACATATTCCCGGATTGAATACAGGGGGATGGTTCGATGCAGGGGATTATGATATCCGGACACAATCGCAATATGGAGTCGTGTTAAGCATGGTCCAGACCTGGGAAGCGTTCAGCCTGAGCAGGGATGAGACGACGATCGATCAGAAAAAACGTTATGTCGATATTCATGTCCCCGATGGGAAGCCCGACCTCCTCCAGCAGATCGAACATGGTGCCCTGGCCCTCATCGCCCAGCACAGGGCTGTAGGCCATGCAGTAAATGGGATCATTGTACCCGATATATCTCAGTACACCCATCTTGGTGATGCACTCACCATGACCGACAACATGGTTTACAATCCCGTGCTGAAACCCGGCGAATCCGATGGGTTCAGAAGTGGTATGTTTGACGACAGGTGGGCTTTCACCAGCAAATCGACCCCTCTGAACTACGGGTCTGTTGCCGCCCTGGCAGCCGCCAGCCGTGCCCTGAAGGGATATAACGATCCGCTGTCGAAGGAATGTCTCTCAACGGCTGTAAAAGTTTGGAAAGAAGAACATGGTCACCAGCCGGATATTTCCAATTATGGCAATACGACCGGAGGCCCTCTTGAAATGGAAGAACTGAAAGCGGCCATCGAACTGTTGATAAGCACTAAAGATACGCTGTATGCCAAAAAGATCGATGAATTATGGCCCGTTATTGAAAGCCGGTTTGGTTTTTATGCCGGACTGGCTGTTCGTGCAATCCCATATATGGATAACCAATACCGGGAAAAGCTAAGGCCTCTGATAACAGCATATAAAGAACAGATAGATAAAATTCAGGAAATGAATCCTTTCGGTGTACCGATATCAACCGGCGGATGGGCCGGAAGTGGTACGGTTATCGGCTCTGCTATTACTAATTACCTCCTCCACAAAGCTTTCCCGGAAATTATCGATCCCGAATTTACTTTTAAAGGACTTCATTATATCTATGGCTGTCACCCCGGTTCAAATATCTCATTTGTCTCAGGTATCGGTACAAACTCGAAAAAAGTGGCTTATGGCGCCAACCGGGCCGATTATTCATTCATCGCCGGGGGTGTTGTCCCCGGAGTGCTCATACTACCCCCCGATTTTCCCGAAAATAAAGAAGACTGGCCATTTCTGTGGGGAGAAAATGAATATGTGATCAATATAGGAGCCAGCTATATATTTCTTGTGAATGCAGCTTCCGAACTGCTGAATGAATAGCCGTCCGGTTCAATTGACCGGCATTCTTTGAATTTGCTTTAAAATATATTAAATAACCTGAGTTGCTGGTTATCCGTTATAAGTTATAAGTTATATGTTAATATGTTATAAACCAGAACATTAATCAGATTATGATTTATCAATATCTTTATTCAGAATTAATATTTCAAATTGTAATGCGTTGTTTTTTAACAACTTGCAACCTGCAACATGTAACTTGCAACATGTAACTTGCAACCTCTAACTTGCAACTTGAGTTTAAATAATTAATTACCAACGTATTGTGCTATTAAAGGCGATGATATTGACAATCAAGTCTATATTAAGCCGCACCAGCGGTGCGGCTTAATATTAACAATTCATATCTGACAACTCACATTATTCAATAGCCACAACTCGTTAATTTCCAATATTTTTTAATACTTTTATTAAAACAATTACGTCTGATGACTTACCTCTCACTGGTTATCCCGGTATATAATGAAGAAGCGGTCATTCAGCAGCTCTATGACCGTTGTACTGCTGCACTTGAGAAAATAACCGACAACTACGAGATCATCTGTGTTGATGATGGCAGTAAAGACAATACGCTTGCGGGTTTACTCCGGTTTCATCAGGAAGACAAAAGATTTAAAGTACTATCACTCTCGAGAAATTTCGGTCATCAGCCAGCCATACTCGCCGGGTTGACTTTCGCAAAAGGAGAGTATGTGGGAATCATTGACGGCGATTTGCAGGATCCTCCCGAACTCCTTCAGAAATTGCTGACTAAAATTGATGAGGGTTTCGATGTGGTGTATGCGGTAAGAAAAAAACGGGAAGAAGGTTTTATTAAGAAATCGTTTTATCGGGGTTTCTACCGTATCCTCAGGAGAATGTCGAATGTGGAAATTCCCCTCAACAGCGGTG
>CAZRHW010000187.1:0-5770 GCA_964599785.1 uncultured Bacteroides sp.
TTTCATCAACAGTAGTTCTGTAACTATTCACAGAGGGAATTTGCCAGGTGGCATTTACTTTGGGGATGTGTCACAACTACATTTAACCGCTAAGTATTATAACCCATCCTTTATCTACTATGGGCAGTGCTGAGGATTACCTGTCCCACGAGCCCCTGGTGTCTCAATTGTCACAATTGTCGCACTTGTCACAATCGTAATATCAGGAATATCTTTACTTTTGCGACAAATGAGGCCATTGCGACCACTACGGCTATTTCCTTCACCGGTACTTACCATCTCAATTGCAATCCTGCTAACCACTCTCTAATCCCTTTTATTCCTCAGCCTTCTTTGCCTTCTTCTCTTGCAACTCCCAAAAGACAACAAATTTTTGAATTATTAAACATCAGAGGATTATAGAAATTAAAATATGTTTGAATATTTAAATTTTAATTTAAATTATTCAATTATATTTGAAAATTATATTATTTTTGTAAATAATTCAATTATATCTTAAAAAATTAAATATGGACTCAATATTAGGTGAGATAAAGAAATACAATTGCTGGGATGGTAAGGCTTTCGATGCTGGCTACGAGCGAAAAGATTATTTAGAACAGATAGCTAAGTTCATTAATAACAAATTAGTTAAGGTTATTATTGGTCAGCGGAGGGTTGGGAAAAGCTATGTGATGCGTCAGATCATTAATTATTTGATAGAAAAAATGCGCATTGATCCAAAACACACATTCTATCTTAATAAGGAATATCTGGTATTTGATAATATCCGGACCAGTAAAGACTTAGAGCAACTGTTCAGAATATATATAGAACACTTTAATATCACGGGTAAAGTATATATTTTTCTGGACGAGGTACAATACATTGAAAATTGGGAAAGCTTTGTTAATTCCTATTCCCAGGAATACACAGGGGACTATGAATTATTTATTACAGGTTCCAACTCAAAATTACTATCAGGAGAATTTGCTTCCCTTTTATCAGGCCGGTTTATTGAGTTCAGGATATATTCCTTCAGTCTTTTTGAATATTCAGGTTATAAAAATCTGGAAATAAACAAAAACACGTTTATTGAATACCTTAAGTCCGGTGGTATGCCAGAAATGTTCTCTTTGCGTGAAGAAGAAATGCAGAGGCATTATATTGAAAGCCTTAAAAACACGGTTATTCTTCGGGATATTGTACTGCGCAACAAGGTAAGGGATATAGCCCTGCTGGAGGATATTTTTAAATATATTACCGCTAATACCGGGAACTTATCATCAATACCCGGTATTATTAAATATTTTAAGAGCATCCGTAGAAAGACAAATTTTGAAACCCTCTCATCATATATAGGTTACCTCAGAGATACATTTATCATTCACGAGGCCGAACGGTTTAATCTAAAAGGCAAACAGATACTTTCAGGTGAAAGAAAATATTATTTAGGTGACCTGGCTTTTAAGAATTTTCTGTTCGGGTTTAGTCCGGCTGATATTGGCAATAACCTGGAGAACTATATTTATATGCAATTATTAAGGATGGGATTTGATGTATTTGTTGGCATTATTGACGATTATGAAGTTGACTTTGTTGCCATGAAAAGAAACAAAACAATCTATATTCAGGTATCATACCTGTTAAGTGAAACCAGAACAATTGAAAGAGAATTCGGGAACTTACTGAAAATAAAAGACAACTATGAAAAAATTGTGATCACACTTGACGATATGAAATTTGACAATTATGAAGGGATTTTGCATATGCATCCGTGGGAATTAAGGTAAACACAATGATGGCCTGGGGGAGTATAGTTCCCGGTCTTAAAATAACACCGACAAAAACAAGTCATCCCGACGAACGCAGCGAGGAGGGATCTCGAAATAACTGAGGACCATCAATGATTTGGATCGTTTTGATTAAGACTATCTGTTTTAGAAGAAGCAGATGACTATGCGAAGAAAAGAAATAGAATACAACATTTGCAGATCCGGGGAGATCCCCTGGTCAGATAGTTTCAGTCTCTTTCTTCCTTCTTAACCACTCATACCACCCCTTCATCCCCTCCCCTGTCCTGGCAGAAAGCTCGATGAATTCAAGTCGTGGATTGATCTGTTGCGCATATTCCCTGGCTTTCCCCATATCAAAATCGACATATGGCAGCAGGTCTGTTTTGTTTATGATACAAAGATGTGAGGTGCTGAACATATAAGGATATTTAACCGGCTTATCATCACCTTCTGTTACACTCATGATCACAACCCGGATTGATTCACCCAGATCAAATAGTGCGGGACAAACAAGATTACCAACATTCTCGATCATCAGAACGGAATCATTCGCGGGTTCAAGCCTTTTTATAGCCTTATTGACCATATCAGCATCCAGGTGACAGCCTTCTCCTGTATTGATCTGGATCACAGGCACTCCCGTTTCATGGATCCGGTTTGCATCATTCATGGTCTGCTGGTCACCTTCAATAACAAAAAAGCTGAGCTCTTTCTTTAGCTCCAGTACTGTTTTTTCCAGTAATGTGGTTTTTCCGGAACCGGGAGAACTTACCAGGTTTAATGCAATGATATTCTTTGCTTCAAGATACCCCCTGTTGCGTTCGGCCATCATGTTATTCCTGCTCAGGATATCCTGTTCAACCTCAACCACTCTTGCATGGGAGTGTTCATGGTGATCATGATGATGGTTATGTTCTAAGTCATGATTATGATCATGCTCATACTCGTGTTCATGATGATGCTCTCCCTCATGAGGATGAGAGTGAGTATACCCATGCTCATGATCGTGAGAATGTCCCTCCTCATCATGTTGATGGTCATGTGAATGGGTATAGGTATGGTGATGCTGCTCCTGTTCAGGAGTCTCACCCGGTTTCATAATTTTCACTTCACTGCCTGGTTGTCCGCATCCGCAGGTGTCACACATAATCTAAATATTTTTTACCCGCACAAAGGTAAGTACAAATCGTCTATATAACAATGTTTTCAAAATTATCTGAGTCATTGGCAAAATTAATATGAAACAAACTTCATAATTTGTGGCCGCAGGGTTGCAATGGTTGCAATGGCCGCAGAGTCGCAGGGTCGCAAGGGGTCGCAGAGTCGTAGGGTTGTAATGGTCTCAATGGTCACAGGGTCGCAATGGCCGCAGAGTCGCAGGGTTGCAATGGTCGCAATGGTCGCAATGGTCACAGAGTCGCAGGGTCGCAATGGTTGCAATGATCGCAATGGTTGCAATGGTCGCAGAATCGCAGGGTTTCAACTGTCACAGTTGTCGCAATTGTTTAATGAATATTATAAAAGATATTATAAAGATTATAACCTTTAACAGTGTACTCTTAACCTTTTCCTTCCTTCGTTTTAACCTGCTTTCATTAATGCGACTATTGTGACAGCTGAGCGTGTGACCATTGCGACCCTACAGTCTTATTCCCTTACAACCTGTAACTTGTAACCTGCAACTTGTAACCTATACCTTGTAACCTGCAACTTCTATTCAGACCTGTATCCTTCTGAGACACTCAACCATCTTCGATCACTCAATTACGATCGATGCCACCCTCAGTTCCTTCCCTTCTAAAATCTCAAAAGTGTAGGAGTGGCATTCCGGACATTCTGCATAAAGATTATCTGTTTCGAATTCAAAATGGCATTGATTGCACCTGACTTTCCCTTTTATAATTTTAATATGACATTCAGCGTTCTCCAGGAGAGTTCCCTTCACGGCAGATTCAAGCGCGAATTCAAGTGCTTCCCGCACAACTCCCGATAATTCACCTACCTCAATCTCCACCTCCCTCACCTCAACTGCATTTTCCCTGATGGCATACTCAGTTGCTATATCAATAATATTTAATGAAAGTGAAAACTCATGCATGAATAATCAGATTTTTACATTAAGTCAAAGTAACTAAAAATAACTGAAAATGCAGGCCCGGCATATATTTGTGCCATTTGGCAATGAAGTTAAAAGTTCTTTAACATATTTATCAGATCTGAAGATATTGGTTTAATAATCCGGGGATAAAGCGGAAACGCTGCCGGGAAATTCAATATGTAAACCTTACCTGTAAAGCAATGCTTTTAATCACAATAGAAAATAAACATGTTGGATCTGTAGAACCAGGCCAAAAATTATCACAGTTATTTTTATTGTGAATCAAATATGTGTTTTTTGTTCCAAATGTCACAATATATTTATTAATTTACTATTATTCCGATCCGATCAAAATTAATTGATTCAATTATAATAAGTTAATAAAAATAATAGATGTGAAATGTATATCATCTTTGTTTATTTTTTTATTTATTCTTAATTTGGATTTTTCTTACTAAAACTTCTAGCCATGACCACAGTAAAGCAAATATTAAAGGATAAAGGTAACCAATACTATAGTGTAAGCCCGGGGGCCACTGTTTTTGAGGCATTACAGAAAATGGCCGATAAAGACGTGGGGGCCCTGCTGGTGATCGATCATGATGGAAAACTTATCGGGATGTTTACCGAACGTGACTATGCAAGGAAGCTTATTTTGCATGGATTTTCATCAAAGGAATCTTTTGTGGAAAATTTCATGTCTAAAGAATTATATGCAGTTAATCCGGGTATGACCACGCTTGAATGTATGGCCATCATGACAGAAAAACGGATCAGGCACCTTCCTGTTCTCGACCATAATCAAATTACCGGAATCGTATCAATCGGAGATATCGTAAATCAGATTATCCACGAACAACATGTCACGATAAAAGACCTGGAAAAATATATCACCGGCTCAGGATACGGACATCAATAGAAACAGGTTCCCGGTTTTCAGTTTTCGGTTCTCGGTTGGTGTGTGCATTGGGTTATGTGACTGAAATAGTGAAAAAAAGTTCAGCCGATTGTCAATCGGCTGTTTTATTATCATGGCATGGCACAGAAAAGTCCGGTTGCCAACCGGACCATATTTGTTCTAGGTCCCGGGTTTCGGATTTCGATTCCCGCTGTTTCGAGTTTGTTTCGACTTTCGATTCTCTCTATTTCGAATTTATTTCAACTTTCGATTCCCGCTATTCGGCTTTATTTCGACTTTCGATTTTCGTTGTTTCGAATTTATTTCGACTTTCGTCTTTCGCTATTTCGGTTTTATTTCCGATCTCCCTTACCAAATTCCCATATGATTAAATGAATCGCTTGCAGGATAAATCCTTACAACATTCCTTCCTCCCTCCTCTTCGCCGCAATGGCAAGCTGCCCGAGTGCAATCCCCCCGTCATTGGCAGGAACACGGTTTTGTGTATAAACATCATACCCGGCTTTCCTTAATTTGATCTCTATGTTTTTCAATAAGTAACGGTTCTGAAAAGTACCACCGGACAGGACAATCTTTTTCAAACCGGTCTCAAGACTGATTTTCTTAATTACTTTTTCTGTCACCGAGATAATGGTATTATGAAATTTTGCAGCAATTAATCCTGCAGGGAGCCGGTTAGTCAGATCTTCCACAATCATTCGGATTGTTTCACCGAAATCAATTAATTCATGATAAGTGAATGGATAAGATAAATCTATGTCAGGAGTAATCTCATTTTCAAGCCTCATGGGCGCTTCGGCATGAAACCGGGAATGAGTGCAAATTCCTGTTATGGCAGAAACTGCATCAAACAACCGCCCGCAGCTTGAGGTTAAAGGTGTATTTATTTTCCCTTCCAGCATCTGCAGAATAATTTTCATCTTTGCCGGATCAATATTTCTCAGAAAAGGCAGGTCGAGATTCAGAAATTCACTGCCA
>CAZRHW010000188.1:0-5756 GCA_964599785.1 uncultured Bacteroides sp.
TCCCCATTCTTTGAATAGGGAATCTCAGCCAGGCCGCTTTTGTCGTGTTTTACCGCTTCCTGCATATCAAGACTCGTTGCATAAACTTTATTGGCAATCTCCCTGAAAACAGGCCCGGCAACAAGATTGCCATAGTACACAACACTGCTGGGTGAGTTTATCACCACAATACATGAGTACTTTGGATTTTCTGCCGGGAAATAGCCGACAAATGAAGCCTGATAACTGACCTGTGAATTGACCTTGTATCCGTATTTTTCATTCGCTATCTGGGCTGTGCCCGTTTTACCGGCAATTTTGTACGTTTCGTTCTTAAGGTTCATGGCCGTACCCCTTTCAACAACACCTTCAAGCATGATTTTAGCTTTCTTCAGTGTTTCCCTGGAACATATTGACGGATCAATAACTTCTGTAGGAAATGTCTTGATAATTCTTCCATAACTGGTGATCCGTTTGACAAATTTTGGTTTTATCATTGTCCCGTTGTTGGCAATAGCATTGTAAAATGTCAACACCTGTAAAGGTGTCAGTCTCACTTCATACCCATGAGACATCATGGGCAGCGATATTCCCGACCAGTATTTATCTCCAGGATATTGTATATGCGGTATCCCTTCACCTTTAATATCTATCCCGAGAGGTTCATTCAGATGCATCCTGTAAAGCCTGTCTACAAATTCCACCTCACGTCCCTTGTAATGAGAATAAATAATTTTCGAAATACCTACATTTGACGATACTTCAAAAGCATTTTGAACACTGATCTTTCCGTATCCCCCTTCTTTGGTGTCCCTCACAACCTTATCATAATACCGGACACTCCCCTTTCCAGTATCAACAGTATCATCCAGTTCAATATACCCGTCTTCCAGTGCTGCAATCAATGATATCAGTTTAAATGTCGACCCGGGTTCCGTGCTCTCTGCAATAGCATAATTATATATTTCACCCCAATTCCCCTGTCCATCCCGTTGCAGATTGACAATTGCCTTAACTTCGCCGGTCTTAACCTCCATAACAACAGCACAACCATGATGTGCCTGATGTTTTTTCAACTGGTCCAGTAAAGCATTTTCAGCAACATCCTGCAGATCAATATCTATCGTGGATATAACATCATACCCGTCTTTTGGCTCAACCTCATTCTTGTCACTCACCGGAATCCAGACGTTTCCGGCTGTCTTCTGCATCAGGCGAATACCCGTAATACCACTCAGGTAATGATCGTATGCTCCCTCAATACCAACAACATTGCCCGATTCTCCTTCATTCAGATATCCTATTGTTCTGGCTGCGAGCATCTGGTGCGGGTGGATTCGCCTGTTTTTCTGAATGACGATGAATCCTCCTTTATACCTTCCAAGCCGGACTACCGGGAACGTCTTCATCTCCAGTAACTGCTGATGACTCACCTGCCGGTTGATAAGGTGGTACCGTTGCCCCCTGCTCCTCGCCGTGATCAGTTCCCTCTTGTATTGTGATGCCGGTTTATCCCTGAACATTTTTGCAAGGCAATATGCCAGCGAATCAATTCCTTTGTTAAAGACCCTTTCTTCCAGAGCATTACTTAACAGATCCATCCGAATCTCGTAAAACGGTACCGATGTTGATAACAACCTCCTCCCGTCATTCGAATAAATATCCCCCCGGTTCGGCTCAATAGATTCATACTTCATGGTAAGTTCCTGTGCTTTCTGCCGGAGCTCATCTCCTTTAACAAATTGTAATTGAAGGATCCGGGCAATAATTACCAGGGCAAAAAGCAATGCGCCCAGGTAAATGCCTATTAACCTCGCCACGATGACCTGCTTGACGGACATTTTACCTTCTCTTTTTTCTTCTTTTTTCGACAATTTTGACAGGTGGCTCTTCCGGATACCTTAATCCCAGCCCCTTCTGTTCAACCAGCCGTACTACCTGTGATTGGTTACTCAGGTATTCAAGTTCAGATGCAGTTGAAATCGCCCTCGCCCGTAATTCCCCTAGTTCCGTTTGAAGCTCCAGCGAATGCCGGATCACCCTCTCTGCATGATACCGGTTGCCGATATAGAAAATTAGCAATACTGTCAGAAATAAGATGAATGGCAGCTGGCTCACTACATTGTCCCGTGTGAGCAGACTGCCATTTAATATATCCCTGAACCTCGCCTTATGGCTTTCCTTTTCTTCCACCCTCTGCCCGCTGAATTCATTGTCCTTATTTCCGGATTCTGCCATGGTTATAGTTTTTCTGCAATCCTGAGTTTTGCACTCCTGGCCCGGGGATTCTGCTGTAATTCATCATCCCCGGCTACAATTACATTCCGGTTAACCTGGTGATACACCACATGCGGATGACCATAAAAATCTTTGTGAAGTACCCCTTCTACATTTCCGGTCCGGAATATATTTTTTACAATCCTGTCTTCAAGTGAATGATATGTAATTACACAAAACCGGGCGCCTTTCTTGAGCAACCCGGTTACCTGGTTCAACATTTCGGATAGCGCATTGATCTCATCATTCACCTCAATCCTTAATGCCTGGAAAACCTTTGAAAGATATTTCTGCTGGTAATGATTTGGTAAACATTCGTCGATTCCCCTTAGAAGATCATCCACACGTTCAACAGAATTCTCTTCCCTGGCCTGTATGACCAGCTTACTCAATTTTACAGCATTTCCGATTTCTCCGTATTCCCTGAAAACCTTCACCAGCCTTTCTTCACTGTAATTGTTCAGAACCTCACGGGCCGTTAATTCGGCGTCAGGATTCATTCGCATATCCAGTACACTGTTGAAACGGAAGGAAAATCCTCGCTCAGGCATGTCAAGATGCCACGATGATACGCCAAGATCTGCCAGTGCACCATCAATCCGGGTGATACCATGAAACTTTAGCCAGTTACTTACAAAGCGAAAATTGGCCCTGATAAACAGGAATTTATCATCCTCGATAACATTCTTCTCAGCATCAGCATCCTGGTCAAATGCAATTAACCGGCCGGTATCAAGCCTGTGTAAAATTTCCTTTGAATGGCCACCCCCGCCGAATGTCAGATCAATATAAATCCCGTCGGGCCTGATATTTAAACCCCCGATGCTTTCTTTGAGCAATACCGGTTGATGATAATTCATTCGATTCCAGTATCATTAAAAGCACCTCCCAGGATTTTCTCTGCCATGATCGCAAAGTCGGATGGTATCCGGCTTGCATCCTCGTATCTGTCACTCGCCCAAATTTCAATTTTCCCTGATTGCCCGGCCATGATGACTTCTTTCCTGATCCCTGCATATTCGATCAGTCGCTTCGGGATTAACATCCTGTTTGTGGCATCCGGTATAATCTCAGCAGCACCATTATAAAACATCCTCAGGAACCTTGCGTGCTCCTGGTTATATGGATTGGTCCTGCTCCGGATGATCTTATCCTGCCTCTCCCATTCCTCAATGGGATATATGACCAGGCATTTCTCAAATACGTCAGGCTTAACCACAAACCGCTCCTGCGAGCCCTTCGGTAACTGCTTCTTAAATGCCGCCGGAAGCATGATTCTTCCCTTTTCGTCAACCTTACATGTATATTCTCCTATAAATGTGATCATACCTGGGTTTTAGCGGTGAAATGTAAAAATAATTAAAAATTTACCACTTCCCACCACTTTTCACCATTTTTTGCCATATTGTTGATAACTTTATCCATTTTATTTGCTTTTTTCAAAAGAGTTATAGGAGTAAAGATCAGAGATCTAAGAAAATCTGCGAGAACTTTTTTAAGCATTGATAAACCGTAACAATAAATTGTGATACACCTCTATTATTAAGACTTTGGTCGACGTTGCTTCTGTAGAACCAAGCCGGGATATTATGAAGATTTAATTACATATACGTTGGAATGAAAAATTTTCTTATTTTGCTTTTTCTCACGGATTTTAAATTATCATTCACAATGGAAGAAACCAGCCCCCGGCAGGAAGAATTGAGGGTGAATGTCAGAGAAATATTCCGGGATAAAAATCCGCGTATGGCAAAACTGTTGCCCGGATTCATATACCGCTATATTGAACGTATTGTACACCAGGACTTTATTAATGACTTCCTTCAACGGCATGGTGAAAAAAGAGGGCTCGATTTCATTCATGCGATCTTTAATGAGTTTAACGTTAACTTAAGCATTAATGGAGACCGGAATATCCCGGATACAGGCAAATTCATATTTGCTTCAAATCATCCGCTGGGAGGATTTGATGGAGTTATGCTCATAGATGTTGTTAACCGGTACCTGGGTAATGCAAAATTCCTGGTCAACGACATTCTGATGAATCTGAGCGTCCTGGAAGATTTGTTTATCCCGATCAACAAGCATGGATACCAAACCAGGGAAAGTGCTTTGCTTCTCGATGAAATATTCAGATCCGATTTGCAGATCCTGACCTTTCCTTCCGGCATGGTATCAAGGAAGATCAAAGGTATCATACAGGATCTCCCATGGCGCAAGAGTTTCATTTCTAAAGCTGTTCAATATCATAGAGATATTATCCCCGTCCACTTCAGCGGCAGAAATAGTGACTTCTTTTATAACCTTGCCAATGTCCGTAAATTCCTGGGAATAAAATGGAACCTCGAGATGTTCTTCCTTGTCAATGAATCCATGAAACACAGAAACGCTAATATAACTGTGACATTCGGGGAACGGATTCCATGGTCCGGCCTTCATAAAGATAAATCTTACCAGGAATGGGCAAATTTCATCCGTGCTAAAATTTATTCACTTCCCGTTATTGATGAAACATATTCATCAAATAAAAAATAATATTTACTTTTGATGCTGAACGATGAGCCGTATTGTTTTTAAGAAGTTATTGATATTTAAATATTTGGCTTGTATCATAACTAAAATTTAGTGCAGAAATCGAATTCACACCCAGTTCTCCTGATAAACCACTAAACCTTCAATTTTCAATCAATGACTATGGAAGAAATCATTCCGCCTGTCCCTAAAGATCTGATTATTAAAGAACTTACACCGGATAAATTCGTAAGAACTACGAATAATGCAAGTAATGAATTGTACATTGTAACCAATCACGATTCACCGATGGTGATGCGGGAGATAGGCCGGTTGCGGGAAATTACTTTCAGGACAGCTGGTGGCGGGACGGGCAAATCCATTGATATAGACGACTTTGATACTTCTGAGGTGCCCTACAAACAGTTGATAGTCTGGGATCCTGAAAAATCGGAGATACTGGGAGGATATCGTTTTCATATCTGTTCAAATAAATCTGCTGACTGCATCGAAAAAGAACTGGCTACATCCAGGTTGTTTGATTTCTCGGAAAAATTCAAGAAAGAGTATATTCCTCATGTAATTGAACTTGGCAGATCTTTCGTCCAGCCTGAATACCAGTCCACAAACCGGCTGAATAAAGGTATCTTTGCCCTTGATAATCTCTGGGATGGACTCGGAACACTCGTGATTGATAATCCGACAAAAAAATATTTCTTCGGAAAAGTAACGATGTATAAAAATTATAATAAACGCGCCAGGAACCTGATACTCTATTTCCTGGAAAAACATTTTGCCGATTATGAAAACCTCGTGACCCCCAAGGAACCTCTTCAAACAGATATGAATGTCGGGGAAATGAAGCAGATATTTACCGGGGAAACTTACATGGAGGACTATAAAATACTATCCCAGAGTGTCCGTGCATTTGGTGAAAACATCCCGCCCCTGATCAATGCCTATATGAACCTGTCACCCTCACTGAAAAC
>CAZRHW010000189.1:0-5752 GCA_964599785.1 uncultured Bacteroides sp.
TCAAATATTACCGGTTCGAAAGTTTTACCCAATCGCTTCATTATCCGATCCGTCTTCCAGACAGAAGGATTAATCCTTGAATCATATTCTCCATAAAATCCATATACCGGTGCTACAATCCTCTCCAGATCATTTTTATTCCCGGGGGATTTACCATAAAAAACAAAACCGGATGACAAATCAGGATTATGTGCCATAAAATTAAATACCTGACTCCCTCCCCACGAAAAACCTATGACCGTTATTTTCCCATTACATAAGGAATGTGCTTTGAGATATTGGAATGCAGCATCGAGATCTGACATGATCTGATCAGGATCAATTTTCATCAGTGATCGTCTGGCCAGATCTTCATTCATGAAATCCTTCGTCGTGTTTTTTCCCGGCTCACAGCCAGATAAAAGGTCAGGAGCAATTACAAGATAACCCAGTGCTGCAATCTCGTCAGAAAAAGATTCAATCCAGTCAGTCAGTCCCCAATCTTCATGAATAACAATTACACCATACACATCCCTTTCATTTTCAGGATAAGCTATATAGCAAAATAGCTCCCTGTTATCATGATTTAAAATAATCATGTCCGTATCAGATATTGTGTTCTGGAAATGGCTGTCCCCCGCTTCAGTCGGAATAAAAGGTAGTTTAAATAAAAGAACCAGGATTGTTAAAACGATTGTATGATTCATGAAATAAAATTAACCTGTAAACAAATATATTAATTGAATTTCAAATTCAGAAAAGAAATTAACCTGCCCGGAAATTTTTTGACGATCCCGGTAAGATCAGGTTGAATCCATATTGTTATGATGACATGATCCGCCCTGCGGGCACCCGTCACAAGGAATACCGGCGCATGTATGGTTAATGTCCGGTTTCATATCCTGTTGTATGAATATCAGGATGGATTTATTAAATAAAAACAAGTATTATCCGAACTTAAGTTTATTTACTAATTTCACATTTAGAAATAAATAAACTGCAAGCAGTTTCATAATCAATCTCCACAAATGAACCATTTCATTCATATCATACTCGTCCTATTATACTTATCAACCACTAACTCATTCTCTCAAAACAGACAGAAGTCCATTCACAGTAAAGGTTTGAACGCCCTTTTACCTGAAAACTGTATGATTAAATATATCCATGACTTTCCATATAAAACATCAACGGTATATTATTCAGAACAATTCCCTGACCTGGAAATCAGAAAATATGAAAACTCAGAACTCATAATCCCTCTTTTCAATAAAATATTCAACGAAAACTTTAAAGTGTATAATCCAAATTTCTGGGGCAGTGTGGAAGATCTGATTCAGATCGGGCCCTCCGGTCTGATCGATACAAATAGCATATTACTTTATATGCATGCAGGTTGGGACACTGCATTTTCGATTAGTGAAAACAACCAGATCATACTCAAACCATTTTACACGCCTCCCGATTATAAAGATATCAGCGGGTTGTTTTTCTTTGAAACCTGGTATATTGATCCGGACAAAGGTTCTTTCGAAAAAAATGTTATCGCATACTTTCCTGTACGTGAATACTGGGATGAATATTCCCTGGAGGCAGGAGAGGCAGAAAGACTGAGAAGATTAATTTTTATGGTATATTCCGGTCTGCCGGAAGGCAAACGTATACATTCCGGATCAAAAAATAAGTATAAAGGATTTACATTGCTATACAGCGGTATTGAGCCTGAAATGGAACTATATAATCGTCCTTACTATAATTATCTATACAGGGATGATGCCGATCCTGAGATAAGTGATAATGAATATAACAAATGGGAATATCATACATTCGATTTTTATAAGTATTTTGATGCTGAAAGATTTCTAAAGGTGGTCACAGGATTGATTCTTTCAGGAAAAATAAAGGCTGTTGATCCTTTCAATCACGAAAAAATACTGACATCTCAGGATATTATTGACAGAATCGGTGAAGAATCATATAATGACTTAAATAAATTCAGCGATTCAACAACGATATCTCCGGCGACGATCAGATATGACAATCTCAATAGTGTCATTTTCAATGAGGACTGGTATATTGATCCGGATTCTCTTAAAATCTACAAAAAAATAAACAGCATCACAATTCTCAAATCTGATCATCAATATGATGATTACACAGGTGACTATCTGAGGGAAATAAAAACTCCGGTCATTACGATTATTTATTAATTTTAATGTAAATTCAATATACAAATCAAAAAATATTGCACCCATATTAATTTCTTATACCCAATTCACCTCAGGATATGTGAATTATGGCAGATATGCCTGAAAATATAAAACTTAAGCAGCGGATAAACTACCTGGAGAACCGGATAGAGGAACTTGAACAAAAACACATACAGGATTTTTTTGAACATTCTCATCTTGGTATTTTCCAGACCGACCTGAATTCCGGTGATTTAATCTATGCAAATAAGATTGTTCTGAAGGTAATGGGATTCCGAAGCCTGGATGAAATGCGGGAAAAATATTCTGTACCCGACAGCTATGCAGAACCGGCAGGCCGTGAGAAAATGCTCAAACTTCTGAAGGAGAAAGGATCCCTTGAAAATTATGAATTAAGCATTTACGACGGGAAAGGACATAAAAGGACACTGTTGTATTCTGCATATCTGGACAGGATAAAAAAAATCATTAACGGGGTCATGATAGATATCACTCCACGTAAGGAAGGAGAGATAATTTTAAAGGAAAGTGAAGAGAAATACAGGTTGCTGTTTGAGCATATGAGCAGTGGTTTTGTCCTCTGCGAGATAATCATAGACGATCAGGGAAAGGCTTCTGATTTCAGGATACTGGACATTAATGATGCATGTAAGGAAATAATCGACCTTCCCGATGATATTAAAAATAAAACCGCCCGCGAATTGAGACCACAGATCAAAGATGATATGATCAGACGGTTGGCAAATATTGGTATAACAGGAAAATCCATGACCATTGAAAGATATTCCCGGCGCGCCGACAAACATTACAGGATCCACGCATACTCACCCAAGCCCTCGCAGGTTGCTGTGATCCTTAATGATATTACCGTGCAGAAAAAGGTTGAGAATGAGATTAAACAGCAGAAGGATGAACTGGAGGAACAAACCCGGAAACTTGCAGAGCTTAATGCCACAAAGGATAAATTTTTTACAATTATTTCCCATGACCTGAGAAATCCTTTCCACACAATCCTGAATCTCTGTACGTTAATAAAGCAAAACCTGAAATACCATCAAGCTGAAGAGATCGACAAATACATTGGTCTGCTGAATGAATCAGTCAGTAAAGGATTTTATCTGCTCGAAAATCTGCTGACATGGTCCAGATCCCAGACTGGTCAGATTAAAATTATACCCGTCCGGTTTGATATTTCATTTTTTATAGATCTCAATGTTGATTTATTAAAGTATACTGCCAGTGAAAAGAACATTGAACTCATTTCAGTCATCGATCATAAAATGTTTGTCTATGCTGATGAAGACATGATCAATACGATAATTCGCAACCTCGTATCAAATGCAATAAAATATACTTATGAAAAAGGGAAGATATCAATAATGGCTGAAGAGACACCTGATTTCATAACAGTCTCCATCAGGGATAATGGGATTGGGATGGAGCCGGAGGATCTTAAGAATCTTTTTCGTATTGATATCAGTACAGTCAGGCCGGGTACCGGTGATGAAAAGGGTACCGGGCTGGGTCTTATTATATGTAAGGAATTCATTGAAAAAAATGGTGGGAAAATATGGGCTGAGAGTACTCCAAAAAAAGGAAGTGTTTTTTATTTCACAATACCAAAGGCTAAAAACATATGAATTATTCTCCTAATAATCCTGAATCAATACCGTATCAGCCACTTATATCTTCTTGCCGTATCGCCCAGCTTCATAGCCAGCATAAATTCATGTGAGCCGAAGCTGTGTTTCATCATACTGCTGAGTGTATAATCGAATGCATAGCCAATATAGAACTTATCGATCTTCACTCCTCCCATCAGGATCAATGCCCCGCCGGTACGGAACATCAACCCACCCCAGTAGTCCTCCATAAAATACATCTTTGCTCCCAGATCCATCTGAAAACTCCACCCTTCAGAGGCTTTTAGAAGAAGGTTGGGTTCAAGTATGATATCATCAGTCAAATCAAAGTTATATCCTCCCATCAGATAATAATGCCTTTTCAACTTGTAATTATCATAGCCCCGCTTCCCAAACTTTAACGAGGACTGAAATAATTGCGATGCCGACAGTCCTGCATATAGTTTCGGATCGGAATAGTAAACCCCGATATCTGCATCCGGGATGAACATCGTATTATCAAAATTGTTTATCAATTCATCATCCTGCTCGTATAATCTCAACTTCTCCCTGTCAACTTTAAACTGGTAAGCTGTCCCTGATAAACCAAAGGAGAGTTGTCCTTTTTGAATCAGGATATGATATGCATAGGTGAACTGGAAACCTGTCCGGCTGACCAGTCCTGTCTGATCATTGAATACATATCCTCCAAGACCCACCTTCCCGCTCCTGGATGTGCTTTTCTTTTTATGCCGGACAGAGGTCCCTTTGGAAACAAAACTGTTTTTCAGTACCCTTGTCTGTGCGCATAAGGCATGTGTCTTCGGGGAATCCTTAAATCCTATCCACTGCTCACGGGCTGTCAGGTTGAATGCTGTATACCCTTCACTCCCCGCCACTGCAGGATTGAGCAGGAACTTGTTCATCATGTACTGGCTGTATAATGGAAGCTGCTGTGATAATCCTTTTGCCGGAAAAAGAACTATCATCACCAGTACAGTATATATCTTTATTGGTCTCATAAAAAATGCCGCTAGCATTTGATCATACATCTGCACGAGCGACGGGCAACAAAATCTGCAATGTTAATAAAAATTACTCAAACTGCCTGTAAACCAATTAGAAACTTTATGTTTCATCCTGAATTCTTAGTTTAACTTACAATTCTTTGAATGATTCCCTTTCAGGACTCTTTTAATAAAGGCTTCCCGCAGATTCTCGCAGATTAGTATGCAGATTTTCGCAGACATCTGATTGCCATTTTATTTTTATCTGTGTAAATCAGCGGTTAATATCTGCGCTAATCTGCGAGAAGCCTTTTAAAACTACATTAACAGTTCAAAATATTTTTTATCTGATTATTGTCACTGTTCCAACGACCTGTTCCGATCCGTCATTCAGCTCAATGACATAATAATAAGAATCCATCGGCACTTCCCTTCCTGTCAGGGAACGTCCATCCCACGGTTCAGAATAACCTTTTTCCGAACGCCATACAAGTTTCCCCCACCGGTCAAATATCTCAATCTCTATATCAGGGAATGACAGCGCTTCATCGAAATACCATGTGTCGTTGACATTATCCCCGTTTGGTGTAAAAGCATTGGGAATATTCGCAAAGAATTCCTTCACAGAACATTCATAGATCGAGATGGTATCTTCGTCGGTACATCCATACTCGTTTGTAACCACTACAGAGATATCCTGTCTTTCTTTATACACTGTGATTGTCTGTGATGATTCACCGGTTGACCATGCATATTGTGAACCTGCATTCCCCGCATCCAGCACCAGCGAAGCTCCTCCGCACAATACCGTATCATTGCCCAGATTGACAACCGGGGAACTGCTCGCAGTGACCTGTACGCTGTCTTCAGCAGAACATGAATGTTCATCAAATACCAGGATACTGATCATTTCCGTTGTATCTGCCATATAGGA
>CAZRHW010000190.1:0-5737 GCA_964599785.1 uncultured Bacteroides sp.
ATGAGGCAGGATTCAGCCTGTCGCAGACTTTTGCAGCATCATTGAAAGACTAGTGATTGTAAATAGTCTTTTAATCAAAAAATAATTAATTGACAGACAATGCCAAAAATTAAATTACCGGCAAAATCTCCACGAATAGATATGACACCAATGGTGGACCTGTTTTCTGTGTTGCTGATTTTCTTTGTTTTAACAGCAACTGTCGTACCACCGGAGGCTGCTCCTGTTGACGTCCCTTTTTCTGTTTCGGAAAAACATGTTCCGGATGCGAATATCATGACAGTGATCCTGTCGAAAGACGATCGGATCTTCTTTAATATTGATAACGGACCCGATACAATATTACAATTCAGGCAACACATCCTGGATGAAATGGGTCAGCGTTACGATATTGAATTCACTCCCCAGGAGCTCAGAAGGTTTGCAGATATCAATTGTTCGTTCGGGGTACCCATACATGAAATGAAGAATTACCTTACGGCAAAAACAATGCGGGAAAGAGAACCCTATGAAACCGGCATACCCATTGATTCATTAGATAACCAGCTGGCTATGTGGATATTATGTTCACGGTTAGTGAATCCGGCTGTTCAGGCCTGTATCAAAGGGGATTACGAAACCAAATTTCCTATCGTTAGAAAAGTTCTCGATATCCTGCAGGATAAGAACGTGAACAGGTTTAATCTGATTACCAGTCTTGAAGTTATTGAAGTAAAAGAAGAAATAAACGAGTAATTATGGCAGAAATTGCTGAAGCGGAAGTTAAGCAAAAGGGTGGAAAGAAGAAGCCCAAAAAATTTCCAACCAATGTGGACATGACCCCCATGGTTGACCTGATGTGTATTCTGATCACCTTTTTCATGCTTACCACAGCTTTTAATAAACCTAAGATCATGGAGATCAGGCTACCTGAGAAAATAAAAAAGAATGAAAATGTAGAACCTCCTAAGATAGCAAAAAGCCGTACAATTAATATCATTCTTGGTCCGGATAATAAAGTATTCTGGTACCCAGGAATAGCTGATGATCCTAAAAACCCTCCTCCTCTGAGAGTGACCGATTTCAGTGCAGAAGGTATACGTCAGATCCTGCTTGAAAGGAACAGGGCTTTATTTAAAAAAATATCAGCATTTAATGATGATATCCTTACCGGGAAAATTGAAATACCGCGCGATTCAGTGCAGAGCGCAATCAGTCAGCTTAAGAGGGATGATGATACGGGACCGATTGTTCTCATTAAAGCTTATAAAGAGGCCAAGTATGGCAACTTCGTTGATATTATCGATGAGATGTCTATCTGCGATATAGCCCGTTATACATTTGTGGATTTAAGCTGGTTAGAAGAGGAAATGGTGGAAAAAGCTCTCAGTGCAGAACAGGCTGCTCAGGGTGCACGGAATTAATTATAAACTGATCGTACTATGGCAAAGGAAAAAAACAGGATTCCGGATTTTGATGACATCGTTTTTGAAAACCGGAATAAGGAATACGGAGCCTACAGGCTCCGGAAGAAGTACCATCGCACGCTATTAATGGCCCTCCTTGTTGGTATTATTGTATTATGTGCTGTTGTGATAACCCCATATTTCAGAGCTACCACAATCCAGGCTAAGGAAAGAAAGAAAGAAAGAGAAGTGATTGCTGTGATGGAAAACCTCGATCAGCCGGAAGATATAGCTGTAGCGCCACCACCCCCGCCCCCTCCCGCCGAAACACAACAACAAATCAAGTATGTTGCCCCCGAAGTTGTTGATACAATTAATCCTGAAGAGGAAGTACAACTTCTGACAGTTGATGAACAGGCAGAGATCATTCAGGATGAAGAAGTTGTTGAAATTGTAGAAGATTTAGAGGAAGAAGAAGTTGAGGAATACAAACCACCTGATGAAGTTTTTATTATTGTTGAGGAAATGCCTCAATTTCCGGGAGGCGCAGAAGCTCTTTTCGAATACATCTATGATCACATCCAATATCCTCAGGTTGCCCTGGATAATGCTATTGAGGGTAACGTAATTGTCAGATTCTGTGTTACATACCAGGGGCATATCGATCAAATTTCAGTAATCAGGGGGATTCACCCGTCGCTTGATGCTGAAGCTGTCCGACTGATAGGATCACTGCCCAAATGGACCCCCGGCAAACAGTCGGGTAATCCCGTTAATGTCTGGTATACACTGCGAATCCAATTCCAGCTCATAAAAAATTAACATCCGGCAACTTTAAGGATTTTTTATCCGGGTGTATAATACAAGGAATCCTTATATTTATACATTTGGATCATTTTTTATTGTTTTACACAGGCTGAAGCCGATGGACAAACCTGGAACCTGCAACTTTTAATTTACGAACCTGCAACTTATAATTTACACTAATGTTCCGTCAGCTGAAACTGACGGCAATTTATCGGCAAATTATCCTGCAACCTGTAATTTATGTTATTATTCCGGCAATTTACCCTGCATCTTGCACCCTTTCTTAGCCTCAACCTTTGCCATAACTTTTTTTTTTTTAACTGGAAGTATTTTTCCATATTCTTTAATGCTGTCCGCACAAATAAAGCGAAAAACCGATTTTGGTATCTGCATACACCGGCAAATCATATTGTAAAATGCTGCATTATAGGATTTTAGACTTAAGTTCTCAATCCATAACCTTTGATCTTTTGCCTTATCAATTCATTGCAGGACCGGGAAATTCCATTTTGTTAAAACATCCGAATTATTAACAAATACAAGAAAATTCCCAACAAATTTGGTATTATATAACAATTTTATTAATTTTTCTGTCTGAAAAATTCAAGAATTTTGGAAGGAACATCATTTTTAAAGTTTTCAAAACAATTAAATGACAGAAGAATATTCCTCTCAATATTCTTTATTGTTCAATCTAACCCTTTAATAACCCTAAATCTAAAAGCTTATGAAAAGACTGACTTTTCTTCTTGCCCTGCTTGTGCTTAGTAGCATAACGTTACTGGCACAGGTAAGGGAGATTTCCGGAAGGGTAACAAGCCAGGATGATGGTGAACCGTTACCAGGAGTTGCTGTCCTGATAAAAGGAACAACCGTTGGAACCATTACCAACATCGATGGTACGTTTACCCTGTCTGTTCCGGAAGATGCCCAGACACTTATTTTTACCTATGTCGGGATGAAAACGGTTGAGGAAAGCATTGCAGACCGCTCGACCGTTGATCTGGAGATGGTTCCTGATGTGCTTGGGCTTGGTGATATTATTGTAACCGGTTACGCGACCCAGACCAGGGCATCACTGACCGGTTCAGTATCCACTGTGGCTACAGAAAAAATGGAAGTTTCAACCGCACCGAGTGCACTTGGCCGTATCCAGGGTCAGGTTTCGGGAGTTAACGTTACCATGTCCAACACGCCCGGTGGTGAAGCCGTTGTTCGGGTACGTGGACTGGGAACGATCAATGACAATAACCCTCTCTACATCATCGACGGGGTACCGGCTGGTCCCGATAACAACCTTAATCCCAATGATATTGAGTCTATCACCATTCTCAAGGATGCTTCTTCGGCCGCTATTTACGGCACACGGGGTGCAAACGGTGTGATCATTATTACAACCAAGCACGGTCGTGAAGGAGAAAAACCCAATATCAGCATTAACGTCCGTACCGGCATCAAACAGGCAACTAACCAGTATGATCTGTTGGATACTAAGGAATACGGTGAAATGTTGTGGCTGGAAGCCAGGAACAAGGGACTTACCCCCGGTGTTGATTACACTCATCCGCAGTATGGGACAGGCACCAATCCTGTAATTCCCGATTACATCCTGCCCGCAGGCGCTGTTGAGGGTGATCCCGCTGCCGATCCTGCCCTTTACGATTGGCCCAACTATGTGATATTCAAGGCCAACAAATCGGGAACCGACTGGTATGATGAGATATACCAGAATGGCAAATACAGTGAATTTGACCTTTCGGTAAGAGGTGGAAGCCAGAATGTTACCTATGCCTTTTCAGGAAATTATCTTGATGAAGAAGGTATCCTGATTAACACAGGATTTAAGAGGTTTACCTTCCGCAGCAATGCCGATGCAAGGTTTACAAAATGGTTTAAGGCCGGTCAATCCCTCCAGGTTGCCTATACCACTGAATTTGGTAACCTTGGTGATGACGGTGAGGGAACCACCATTTCACAGGCATACCGTTGCCAGCCTATTATACCGGTATATGATATCAGTGGTGTTCATTTTGCCGGATCAAAGGCTCCCGGTATGGGGAACGCCGGCAACCCTGTTGCCAATCTTGTCCGTTCCAAGAATAACACTGGAGATCGTTACCGCGTTCTGGGTAATGTGTTTGGCGAGGTTAATTTTATTAAGGGACTTACCTTCAAGACTTTGCTCGGATACAATGTGTCTCAGTGGAATAGCAAGAGTCTTACCATTGCCACCTGGGAAGCATCCGAACCCAACAAGGTTGACGGTTTAAATGTTAGCTCTAATTATTCATTCCAGTGGAACTGGACTAATACCCTTAATTATAATACCACGATTGCCAATGCACACGGGTTGAACGTTATTGCCGGAACTGAGGCAATCGAAAACAATTACCAGTGGTTGAATGCCGGCAGGGTCCAGTATTTCTCAACCGATCCTAACTTCATGCAGCTCTCTTCGGGAGAGATAAACCAGACCAACTCAGGATCAGGTTCACAATGGGCTCTTTTCTCGATATTCGGCCGTTTGAATTATGACTTTAAGGGAAAATACCTGGTGGAAGCCACTGTACGCCGCGACGGGTCATCACGATTCGGTTCGGAAAACCGTTATGCAACGTTCCCGGCGGGTTCGGTAGCATGGGCTATAACCGAGGAGGATTTTATGGCCGGAACAAGGAGCTGGCTTAATTTCCTCAAGCTCCGCGTAGGATGGGGTATGTCAGGTAATGACAGGATCGGGAACTATAACATTTTCTCGACATACGCCACCGAAATCATGCACGCTGCCTATGACATTGCCGGCACCAACACTTCATCAACCCAGGGATTCCAGCCCAGCGTTATGGGTAACCCTGATGTGACATGGGAAGCAACCACTACAATTGATGGAGGACTTGATGCTATATTCCTGAACAATACCCTGCACTTCAATCTTGATTTATGGCAACGGTATACAACCGATATGCTTTACCGGCTCCAGGTACCGCAGGTTAATGGTACGGCACAAGCACCCTACGTAAATATCGGTGAGATGAAGAATACAGGCTTTGACCTGGAATTTGGGTATAGAAACACTGCCATGAGCGGCCGTTTCAGGTATGATCTGACTGCTTCCGTATCACGTTATAAGAACGAGATCATGAAGCTGTCAGAAGATGTTGAGGAAGAGATCATTGCAGGATCAGAGCGTCAGATGAACTACACAAGGGCCACCGTGGGTACAGCTTTCCCTGAATTCTATGGATATACCGTAGATGGCATATTCCAGACACAGGCAGAAGCTGATGCTTATCCGGCTTTTGGAAGTTACAATGCACCCGGCCATTACAAGTACCGTGACACGAATGGTGACGGAGTTATCAATCCGGATGATATGACCTATATTGGCAGTCCTCATCCTGATTTCACCGGAGGATTGAACATTGACCTTGGTTATACCAATTTCGACCTTAATTTGTTCTTCTACGGCAGTTACGGAAACGAAATGGTCAATTATGTACGCCGGTGGATCGACTATGGTATGTTCAATGGCGGCAGGAGCAAGG
>CAZRHW010000191.1:0-5703 GCA_964599785.1 uncultured Bacteroides sp.
ACATGGTATTTTATAATTAATGTTGACCCGGACCTGTCATGTCGGGTCAGACCTGACAGGTCGAAATATTTCCAATCTAATATTTCCGACCTGACAGGATCAAGTCAACCTGTCAGGTCTTTTTGTTTACACGGACCTGACAGATCGAAAAATTTTCAATCTAATATTTCCGACCTGACAGGTTCATTATTTCCAATCTAATATTTCCGACCTGACAGGTTCAAGCCAACCTGTCAGGTCTTTTAAATACTAATCTCTTTGAAAATTACAAAAATTGTTGCAATATGAAACAATTTTTGTTTCACAATGAAACAAATTTTTGAATTTACAATGTTATTCATTAATTTTAAATAGCTGATAAACAATATTATAATATTAATGGTACATAAATTGAATTTAATTTTAAACATTTCTAAAAATAACAGTTATGATATCAACAAAAGAATTAACTAAAGTCTTCCGTACAGATGAAGTCGAAACAACTGCCTTAAACAAAGTAACCCTGGATGTCCAGAATGGTGAATTTGTTGCAGTCATGGGTCCGTCAGGTTGTGGTAAATCGACACTCCTGAATATTGTAGGATTGCTCGATAATCCTACAGATGGAGAATTGTTTTTCGATGATATCGAAGTGTCGAAATATAAAGAACGTCAGCGCACAAACCTGCGCAGGGGGAATATCGGATTTGTATTTCAGAGTTTCAACCTGATTGATGAACTGACTGTTTATGAAAATGTTGAGCTTCCTTTATTGTACATGAAAGTGAGCGGATCGGAAAGAAAGAGGATGGTCAATGAGGTCCTTGACCGTATGAAGATTGCTCACAGGAAGAAA
This sequence comes from uncultured Bacteroides sp., assembly GCA_964599785.1. Classification (GTDB taxonomy): domain Bacteria; phylum Bacteroidota; class Bacteroidia; order Bacteroidales; family SM23-62; genus LJUQ01. The sequence continues at coordinate 836 of CAZRHW010000191.1, forward strand.
CATTTTCCACAACAATTATCCGGAGGCCAGCAGCAAAGGGTGGCCATTTCAAGGGCTGTTGTTACCCGGCCAAAACTGATCCTTGCCGATGAGCCAACAGGTAATCTGGACAGCGCAAACGGAGAAGAAGTGATGAATCTGTTGACAGAACTGAATAATGATGGTACCACCATTATCATGGTAACCCACTCGCCATCGGATGCAGAAAAAGCACACCGGATCGTGCAGTTGTTCGATGGACATATCGTAACTGAGAACATCAAGAAAATTCTTTAATCAGACTTGAATTGTTAAAAGCCTGAAGCAAGGCTTCTCGCAGATCCGTCTGAGACGGACAGGTTATGGTCAAAAAAATGCAGACTACGCAGATTTTCTATATTCAGATACTTATTTTCTGCAAAATCTGTAGTTGCCTGCATGAATTGTTTTCCTCTGGCCGCCAGAGGCTCGCCGATGGTATTGTGCGAAACTTATATTTCCGCTAAAGCTCTCATCTGCGCCGATCGCTTGTCGCTATAGCTTTAGCAGTGGCGCATGGCGGCGATACAGGAGCACAGCAACACGACGTTGGTGTAGCAAGACCGTCGGACAGGGACCTTTAAAATCAGCCGGAAATAAAACGATGAGATAATCTGAATACCCTCATATACAGAGATAGGACAAGAAATATCATGTTTAGAAATTATTTTATAACGGCATTACGCAATCTTCTGAGGAATCCGGTTTATGCACTCATAAACATATTTGGCCTGTCGATCGGTATCACCTGCAGCCTTCTGATCCTTATTTTCATAAAGCATGAGATCAGTTACGACAGGTTCCATGAAAAAAAGGATGATCTGTACCGGATGGTTTTTGAACTTGTAATGCCGGATTCCAGGACAATCTCTCCCCAAATGACTGCACCTGTTGCACCGGACATTTCGGAAGAATTTCCGGAAGTAATCCGTGCCACCAGGATCACAGGTTACCGTGACGGATATTTTACATACCGGAACAAAGTGTATAAATCTGAACACGTTATATATGCTGATTCATTATTCTTCGAAATGTTCTCTTTTGACCTAATTCTGGGAGATGCCAGGTCTGCCCTGAAAGAACCTTATTCATTGGTTTTGGATGAAGAGACGGCCGGAATTATTTTCGGGAATGAAAATCCGGTTGGTAAAATCCTCCGCTGGAATAATAAGGATGATCTGATAATAACCGGCGTTGTTAAAACTACTCCGGTGAATTCCCATTTACGATTTACCTCACTGATCTCATTTTCCACTTTATATCAGGATGATCGCCTTTATATGGGCTGGAATGGAGGGATGCAGTATTACCATTATATTGAACTGAAACCTGGCATATCAAAAGAGGCTGTTGAAGCAAAACTTCCTGATTTCATGTACCGGCATATCAATTATATCTATGAGAAAAGCGGTGGTTCAATAAATGCCTTCCTTCAGCCTATAAGGGATATTCACCTGAAATCGGGGTATGCTGGTGAGATCGGTGCAGTTGGTTCAATGTCTGCTATTTATATATATTCGGCCGTCGCATTGTTCATCCTGTTTATCGCCTGCATAAATTTTATGAATCTTACCACTGCCAAGTCAACCCGGCGTGCCAGGGAGGTGGGAATGCGCAAAGTCCTGGGCGCTGCGAGGAAAAGTTTGATAGCCCAGTTTTTGGGTGAATCGGTGATCATGAGTATCATCGGCCTTGTTCTTGCCCTGATCCTGATTGAGATACTCCTTCCTGTATTCAGTAACATGGTAGGCAGAGAACTGGAATTATACCAGATGAGGAACATTGATCTTATTATTGGTATTCCTGTATTTGTCATTGTTATAGGTATCCTTGCAGGCAGTTATCCGGCATTCTACATGTCTGCTTATCAGCCGGTAAGTATCCTGAAGGGAATATTTTCCGGACTAAAAGGTTATTCGGGTTTCAGGAATATTCTGGTGTTGGTTCAGTTTGCCATTTCCCTGGTATTAATTATTTGTACGCTCGTCATTTATACACAATTGGGGTATATTAAGGCAAAAGATGTCGGTTATCAGAAGGAAAATATTCTGGTTCTGCAATTCAACAGCGAGGAATTTAAAAATAAATATGAATTATTGAAGGAAAACCTTACTGATATTCCGGGGATAATCAGCACATCGGCCACATCTGAGATTCCGGGGAGAGGATTCACAAGCAATGGATATGTGCCGGAAGGATTTACCCAGCCTATGATGTTCAATGCAGTCGATATTGATTATGATTATATTCGAACGATGGGTTTACAGGTATTGCAGGGCAGGGGGTTTTCCCGGGAATTTCCTTCGGATAAAAATGCTTATTTGATTAATGAAACGCTTGCCAGAAAACTGAATTGGGAGAACCCGATTGGTAAAATCATTGAAAGAGGCGGGAACCATATTGTCGTTGGTCTGGTAAAGGATTTTCATTTTGCCTCGCTTCATGAGGAGATCGGTGCACTGATCTTTCATATGAATCCATACCTCGGATATGATTTTCTGCTGGTCAGATTTAAGACAGACAATCTGAATGGTCTGATAAATAATATCCGGAAAACGTGGGAACAGGTGGATTCGAATGAACCATTTGAATACTTTTTCCTGGATGATGTTTTTAACGTGATGTACAGGACAGAGGAAAAAATGAGTTCAATGCTTCTTTATATCGCTATTCTGGCCATTATCATTGCCTGCATGGGATTATTCGGACTTACACTGTACAGTACTGAGCAACGTACAAAAGAGATCGGGGTGCGGAAAGTATTTGGATCAACCGTGGCCCGTGTTGTATTTCTCCTGACCGGGAATTTCACGCGATGGGTACTTCTGGCTAATATCCTTGCCTGGCCGGTCGCCTATATGATTGTCAGGAAATACATGCAAATGTATGCATACAGGATCAATCTACCGGTCTGGATATTTTTCCTCACCGCCCTGATAGCATATCTTATCGCTCTGATAACCATTAGTTTCCAGAGCATTAAGGCTGGAACTACCAATCCGGCTGAAGCGTTGAGGCACGAATAGTCCCAGCTCCCAGCTCCCAGCTCTTCAAATTATTTACCAGGATTTCTAAGCCAAATGACCGGTAGGAGGAAAATCATGATGAAGGAAGTGATGATCATCCCTTGACCTATCCCTAATCTGTCGGCCAGAAAACCCATCAAAAACGCAATGACAGCAGAGAAGATTGTTTTACCTTGTTCTTCTGTTGAAAGAGCAGTGGCGAGGATATCTTCGCGCAGGTTTTCACTGATGTATGATACACCGGCTGGCCTGCGAATGTTTTCAATGATATAAATAATCACGAAAAAGACGACCGACAAAACGAGTAAGCCGTAAAAATAAAACAGTCCGACGGCAACACCCAGTAATAATCCTGAAAACAGTGTAATATTCAAAGGTTTTGATAAGTTTGAAAACAGGTCGGCAAACCTTCCCGCATTCCGGGCAGCTGCAGATGTTAAGAGATATAAGATAAAATAAATCAATCCGATAAAAACGGCTGATCGCTGGTCATCACCATACTTTTCAAGCAGAGGCAGGGTAAGGGCCAGGGTTACGATAACCGGCTGGAGGTAATCCTTGACTGCACGGTAATATCCACTGTATGATGAGATGTTCATAATGGCTTTAAGAATTCGCCGTTCTTTAAGAGAGAAAAGAAATTCCTTGCCAACCTTTTTAAACCTGGTCTTCAATGATTGCCATTCCAGTTTTTCAATATTTCCGTCAAGATACCCGGGGTAGGAAATCATCAGGAAAAGCCCGATGAGGTAGGGTATTCCGGAATAGAGAAAAATAGTAATATAATTTCCTGAAAAGAATACAAGGGCAGCTGCAATCAGGGATGACAGAGCTGATCCGATCTGCGACCATGAACGGGTATGTCCGTAATAATGGACTTTTTCATCGGCCCATCCCTTTATCCGGAGATAGTCAAAGATCATGGCTTTATGTGTTCCGGTCCTGAAAGCATCACCAAGTGCGAAAAATAGTGTTGCTATAATGATTACAAGGTATCCCGGAGCCAGGTAATAAATAAGGAAGGAGAGAATATAAAAAGCAAAAGCAGCAATCATGGTCTTGCGTCGTCCCAGGATATCAGCACCAAATCCCGCAGGAATCTCAAAAATATTCCTGGTGATCTCACGTATGGTATAGATGGATCCGATCTGGAGGTAAGTCATATTTTTTTCCAGCAGAAAGAGAATAAAAAATGGTTCAAAAAACTGCTGGTTTTTCAGGAAACCATACAGGCAGAATTTAAAATATTGCGTGTCTTTCTTAAATCTGATCATTTCTATGGTCAAAACAGTATCATCCCTATCCGCTGTGTCGAAGTCTCCATGCCAATTCCCTCAGGTAGGAGTTAACTCAGGGTAAGTGGAACATCCATCTGTCTTTTATTCAACCCCATCCGGGGTTGTGAGTCAGATCTGCATTCTTGCCCGGCACTTCGTACCGGGTTAATTGAAATTTGGCCCCTACGGGGCTCACCTCTCCTTTACTCTTTTGCCCTTTCAGACCCAATACTCACACTCACTAATATACCAGTATACCAGTATACCAATTCACACTACTGTTAGTATTATTTTATTAGAAATGTTAATTTCGTGCAGTACTCCCAGCTCCCAGCTCCCCCGCCCGAACGTACCGTTCGGTGCGGGCGGGCAGCTCCCAGCTACAGAAACCCCTCCAATAAATTTCTTACATCCTCGACCGATTCAACATAATATTTTGCCTTTGTGGTCTTGGTGCCAACCTTAATCGTGACAGCTTCATCCGGCATTGCACCAAAAGTATATTCATCGGTCCAGTCATCTCCAACAGCGAAAACAAAATCATACT
>CAZRHW010000192.1:0-5698 GCA_964599785.1 uncultured Bacteroides sp.
CCTGGAAAATAACCACTATGAGGTTACTAATGAGAACCATTCCCCTGCAAATATTTCACTTGATAATAGCACAATTGATGAAAACGAACCAACAGGTTCTCTGGTCGGTAGGTTTACCACTACTGATGCTGATGCAGGAAATACCCATACCTACTCCCTGGTTGCAGGAACAGGGGATGATGATAACAGCGATTTCATAATCAAGGGTGATTCATTATTAACATCAGCTACATTCGATTACGAAACAAAAAACAGTTACAGCACCAGAATAAAAACAACTGACAACGGAGAAGGAAATCTCTCATTTGAAAAATCATTTATTATCACAGTAAACGATATCGTTGAAGTGGGACTATATCAGATATCAGGTAAGGAAGTAGGGATATATCCCAATCCATTCAACAAATCTGCAACACTTATTTTCAACAATCCGGAAAGATCCACATACACCCTTTACATCCGGGACCTTACAGGAAAGATCTGTCGTGTTATTAATGATATCAATACATCTGAGTATGTGATTGAGAAAGGAAACCTGAAGGAGGGATTTTATTTTGTTGAGCTGAGAGGAATAAAGACATACAGGGGTAAGATAGTGATAGAGTAACCTGGTAAGATTGCTTTCTGCTTGCAGAAACCTGCAGATCATATAAGCATAAACTCCTTCAGGATAAGGGTGTAGGTCCCTCCTCAACGGAGATCGTTGAAAAAACCGGAGGTGTTGCAGGTTTATCAGCTCATTCCATTGTATGCAGTTATGTGAAATACTGTACCTTAGAAAAACTCTTTAATAACAGTAAATGGAGAATACTATGTCAACTTCTGTTCTGGTAGGATATGCAACACGTTACGGCTCAACACAGGAAATTGCTGAGGCCGTTGCGGCAACGCTGCGCGAACATGGGCTTGCGGCAGATATAAAACCAATGAGCGAAGTGCGCACATTAGCAGGGTACAGTGAAATTATGTTTTCCATAGCAGAATTGGGGAATACGATTTTTTAACTAATTTTAACGTGTTGTGCTATTGGAATAACTAAGTATTTGAATGATAGTCATTTTTATGTAGAGCCGCGGCGTGGCTCTGTATAAATTTAAAACTCAATAATTTGGGTTTAATAGCACAACACGGTAATTTTAATCAAATTTTATATTAAAAATCATATGATGAAAAGAAACATCATTTTATCATTAGCATGTGTAACAACAATGCTGGTTATTCTGCCTGCCTATGGTCAGGATGTAAACAAACTCACTGAACAAGAAAAGAAGGATGGCTGGATTCTGTTATTCAATGGCATCGATTTTAAGGGATGGAGGCAGTGTAACGGAACTGAAATGCCGAAAAACTGGATCATTGAAGATAATGCCATGAAGGTTTTTACCGGTGAAGGTAAAAATCCCGGTTCGGGTGCAAACGGAGATATCCTTTTCGGTGACAAGAAATTTAAAAACTTTGAATTATCGATAGATTGGAAAGCCAGTAAAATGGCTAACTCAGGCATCTTTTATAATGTAAGGGAAGTGCCCGGCAAACCAATCTATTATGCAGCACCAGAGGTTCAGATTCTCGACAATGTCGATGCAACCGACAATCAAATAGCAAGTCACCTTGCAGGTTCATTGTATGATATGATTGCAGCAGATCCAAAAACTGTTAATCCTGCCGGAGAATGGAATACAATTGTTATTCAGGTACAAAATGGCAAGGTCACTCACACTCAGAACGGAGTAAAAGTTCTTGAGTATGAACTGTGGACTCCTGCATGGGATGAACTTGTTGCCAATAGCAAATTCAAAAATTTCCCCGGTTTTGCTGAGGGTATTTCTAAGGAGGGTTATATTGGTCTCCAGGATCATGGATATCCGGTCTGGTTCAGGAATATCAAAATACGGGAATTATAGTTTTTAAGGTCGATATAAATTAATTCCCACGGTGCGTATCTTTTAGTCCAACTTTTATTTCGAGGATCATTGTGAGATTGAAGTCTTTTCTGAGGATCAGCTGAACTGCCTGCATAGTATCTGTCATGCACTTTACTATATAGTACATAGACAAAATAACCATTGTCCATTAAAGAGAAATAATTTGTGGGACATACTGGATTCGAACCAGTGACTTCTTGCCTGTCAAGCAAGCGTTCTGAACCAACTGAACTAATGCCCCAATACTGAAAGAACCTTATGCCTGTCATCCGCCGAAGGCGGACTGAACCAAACCCTTCCCTGCAAAAGTAGGAAAAAATTCTTTTAGGAAAATCCTTTTTCCAGTCAGCTTGCTTAAAAGCACGGACACCTGGTGCGGTCCAATTCATTTATCCCTGAAAAATTATCAGAGAAAGAATAAATTTGTGGTTTTAAATAAACAATTATAACTTTAATCTGTCGGATCCATTATAAATCCTACAGCCATGAAAGATTATCTTCTTTCAATCGTGATTCCTTGCAGGAATGAAGAAAAGCAAATCGGAAACACCCTTACAGCTTTACAGAATCAAACAACAGACATGTCCGGGGTGCCAATCTATATAGCCGATGCCGGCTCAACTGATTCGACACCGGATATCATACGGAACTTCATAGAAGAAGGAAAATTGAAAATAAAAGTGGTTAAAGGGGGCTACCCCCCGGCCGGAAGGAATAACGGCGCTTCCTATTGCCGAAGTGAATACATCCTTTTCCTTGATGCTGATATTGAGATGGGGGAGGATACAAGTATCGAAAAATCAATTAACCTGGCTACTGAGAAAGAACTTGATCTGGTAACAACATATATTAAATGCAAGGACGGAAACCAGTACGACAAGATCTTCTGGGAAAAGATACATGCCTTCACCTATAAATATCCTTATATTGTGGGGCCTTATGCAGCGGGAATGTTCATACTGATCCGCAGATCTAAATTCCTTGAGCTGGGGGGGTTTAATGAAAAAATGTTACTCGGTGATGACTGGGAACTGACACATAAAATCCCGCGGGAGAAATTTGGAGTAGCCAAAACTTTTATCTGGACAACCAACCGCAGATTCATGAAACAGGGCTATATGAAAACCTTTAGCCGCTATTTTAAAGTGGCTTTTAGCAAGGATTTCAGAGAAAAAGACAATAAGTCTTATACAAATGTTAAGTACTGATAGAATTAGTATTACTTTCCCCGGGTAATTTTGTTAGATATTCTCGGGAACCGAGAAAAACTCGAAATATTCCAAACATGAAAACATATACCTGCATCCCTGCAAATATTATATTTTATTAGTTTCGAATTTTTCTTGATTCCCGAAAGTTTCACAATTTCATTTTTGCCTTTATGCCGCAAGGCATGTTTCGATTCTCGGACGTTTCGGGGTTTCGAATTTATAAGACCGGATATAAATTGCTGGATCGTAGATGCCTTAAAGACTCCTCAAAGCTACTTTTTCATCCGCATTCTGAATATACTTCTTCGCTTTGTCAGTCCTGAACTGCCAGCATACAGATATATAAAAAACATCAAGTTTGGTAAAATCAGAGAAGCTCACATCATTTTCACCGAGATCAGGGCCTGTGTAATCAAGGTTCAGGAAATCTCCCAGGTAATATTTGAATTTTATATTAATCCCTTTCGGGAACTGCACTCCGGCGAAAACCGATGGGACAAAAAGTTCCGTCTTGTTGCTGAACCATTCCGTATCTTTCACCTTACTGCCTTTCCTGTCATTACTGTACCACCTCTTTCCTTTATAATGGAATAACATTTCATATTCACCCCCTCCGAATATGTAAAGGTTATTTTTAAAAGAGCCCAATTTTACTGCAATGGGTACACCAAGTGTATAGGAACGGCGGATCGTTTTCTGAGGGATGTCCTCATCATAAATGAATCCAATATTCCTAACAGCCAGGCCGGTATAAAACCCAAGATTATCTACAATATCAAAATGATAATATTGCCCCCAGTGGAAAAAACAGGTAAACCTCGGGGGTCTGTTGGTTATATTCGAATTGGCCAGTTCAACATTGGAAAACTGAAATAACAAAGCCCCGCTGGTAATTGGATAAACTTTCTGGGCATCGATATCTGTTAAAAACAATAATAACCCAACTATTGGAAGTAAGCAGTATCTTTTCATTTTCTCATATTTTAACAGTTTAACAAAGCTAAACATTTTTTTCAACAAGCTTTTCGTATTCACTCATCAGCAATCTTAATACCCGGTCCTTCACCTCAAACCTCATACTGTCAACTTCCGCAACCGGCAACACTCCGGGAGATGTTCCTGTCAGAAAAACAGCATCATGTTCTTTCATCTCATTTACAGAAATATCTCTCTCAAAAACGGGAATATTCTGTTTCCTGCAGATCAAAAGCACATATTTTCTTGTTGTACCATTTAGTACTTTTTCAGCAGGGGGCGTATAAACCGTACCGTGAAGGATGGTGAAAAAATTTGCCCTGCTGGCTTCAGTGATAAAACTATTTTCATCAACCAACAATACCTCATAAACATTTTCCTTCCGGATCATCTCATGAACAGTAGTCCGGAAATCGGGCTGCCAGATCTTCTTGTTGGGATCTTCACGGGTGAATGGAAAGGTTATTATTTTCACGCCATTCTCGTAGTCGTTCCGGTCAGGATACCGGTGCTGAACAAAATAGGCGAGAAAATGATTTTTCTTCCCGTTCAGGAAATTGAAAACGATTTTCACATTTCCTTCAGATATTTTATTCAGATGGGGAAGCCTGCTGATCATTCCGGAAATTTCCTCTTCAGTATGCCAGAGATCCAGCCGGGCCAGGCAGGCAGAATTTGATAGACGCCTGATATGATCTTCTTCAAACAGGAATCTGCCTTTAACGACACGGATAACCTCATAAAGTGAGATCCCCTTATTGATCAGATCAGGATAAAAATGATCACAATCCACAACCTTGCTGTCAAGAATAAACTTTCTATTTATACATTCTTTCATGAAGGAATCAAATATAGGAATTTTAAGTTCAACCTCTTATGGCCTTTTTCGTTCCCACCTTCACACTTTCACACCTTTGATATCGTATATAAATAAAACAGTCTATGATAATCAAATAAATTATTATTTTGCAATATATTGAATATGAATTACCTTTAGCCTGGAATCTATTTTTTTATGCAACCAAATAAATAAATTGCAAGTCTTCACAGATCGAAAGTTGCAGGAAACCATGAATTTATTTATATTGTGTTGGTTTTTTGGCATGCAGGGGAAAACAAAAGACTAGAAGCAATGGCAAACAAACTTATATTTTTTGTTGATGATGATAAGATGATCCTGAACCTGCTTGAATATACTTTCAAGAGCAGACAGGGCATCGATGTTAAAACATTTTTCTCAGGAGAGGACTGCCTTCAGAATATGCATCTTAAGCCGGATCTGATCGTGCTTGATCATCTTTTCCCTGATAATAAAGGACAGATGAGTGGAATGGAAACACTTAAAAAACTAAAAGAAGCTTATAAAAAAGTAATTGTGATTGTTTTATCGGCCCAGGAGGATGAAAAGTTAATTTCTGAATTCCTGAAAAACGGAGCTAAAAAATATATTTCCAAAGACGATTATTTCATCGATGACCTGATTGAATCAATTGAATCCGAAGTAGAATCTTAGATTTTCAATCAGCTAACCCTATTCATATTTCACCCATTATTAAATCTGCAAAACGTTGCTCTAAACTTCATGTC
>CAZRHW010000193.1:0-5693 GCA_964599785.1 uncultured Bacteroides sp.
CATAAGATCCGAAATAAGTCTAAATTCATGAGGGAATCAATTATTGCAACCATCCTTCAGGATTATCCGACACTTTTCGAATCGGAAAATGAAAGTACACTCTTTTCAATCCGATAGACTATTTAAACTCATTATTCCCTGATAATAACCTGATACCCGTCAAAAACTGTTTGATTTTTCACTGATTTGAATTAATTTTATTATTCTTCATTATCAGCTAACTAATAACAGCAACTATGGGATTTCTTGTTGAAGAAACAAAAATCACACCTTTCGTTAGCATTGAGAAAGGTAAAATTAATATCAAAGGGCGGTCCATCCCTGAAGATTCTTTTGAATTTTATGAACCCGTCCTGAAAGCTTGTGAAGATTATGTTCTGAATCCACCCCCGGATACTGATGTCACTATCCATCTTGATTATGTAAACAGTGGCTCAAAGAAATTTCTTACGGCTATTTTAACCATATTTGAAGGTAGCTATCTTAAGGGTAATAATTACAGTATAAGTTGGTATTACGATGTGGATGATGAATCCATACATGATCTGGGTAATGACCTGAAGGGTATTATTAAAATCCCCATCCAGATTATTCTTTCCGATGAATAAACTTGTATATTCAATAAATTCATTTCTGGTTAAATCTTTTTAATTTTATCTTCTAAATTATTTTCTTTTATAGTAGTTCATAAGAAAATATCATCCTTAAAATGTGGTGCGCTACAGTATGACATTGATTATTAACACATTGTCATATTTAACCAAAGCTATTGAAAATTAATTTTTAGAGAGCCGTAGAGTAGTTATATAACAAATAGAAAGGCTTTAATGCAGTGGTGTTATAAAATCGGAGGGCAGGCATCTGTAAAATACCTTTATTTAATTAACCTGTTTATTATCATATCCCTCAAATTGTGACAAATTCACATAATAAGAAAAATATTTCTGATGAACGTAACAGGATTCTTGCTGAAAGGATCCATATTGAAAAAGCAATTTTTTCTATATCATCATTATTTATCAGAGATTATGTTCTTGATGACTCCATCAATCAGGCTCTTGAACTCCTTGGAAATCTGGTATCAGCAGACCGTGTATATATATACAGACTTCATCACAGGGCAAAATTATTCCATATTACACATGAATGGATAAATTCAGCCACATCATCAGGCAGTAAAACATCTCCCAGCTTCTCCACAGAAAATTTCAAATGGTTTAACGGTCAGTTGCAAACAAAGGAGATAATTTACATCTCTGATACAGCTTCCCTCCCGGACCAGGGATTAAATGTGCAGAATTTATTTACCAGTTACGGAATTAAATCATTCATAGGTTATCCGATCAGTATTAAAGGGAAAAGAGAAGGATTTGTCGGTTTGGAATTTTCTTCAGGTGAAAATAAATATGAGTATGAAGATCTTGAAATTTTTAAAATCGCAGCTGATATCATAGGATTTTCAATTGAACGTAAGTTAAGTGATAAAAATCTCCGGAAAACTGAAGAGATGTATCAGCGTATTTACGAAAATACAGGTGCCGCTACAGTAACCCTGAAAGCTGATACGACTATCCTGATGGTAAATTCTGAGTTCGAACGTTTAATTGGTATCCCGCGTCATGAACTGGAAGGGAAAAAGCGCTTGCTGGACTTTGTTGATAAAACTGACCAGCCTGTACTTCAACGTTATCACTACCTGTTGCTCAGTAACCCTGAAGCCATTCCCAGGAATTATGAATTCACCTATATTAATATCGAAGGAGAATCCAGACATGCATACATGACCGGCGCAACCCTTCTGGATCCACAGACAATCGTCTTATCCCTTATTGATATTACTGAATTTAAAAATGTTGAAAAACAACTTCGCATTGCTAAAGATAAAGCTGAAGAATCCGACAGCCTGAAATCTGCTTTCCTTGCAAATGTATCTCACGAGATTCGGACACCACTGAATGCCATCACAGGATTTTCAGCATTGCTTGCAAAACCTGACCTTTCTCCCGATAAAAAGGTGAAGTACATAAAGCAGATCCTCACCGGGAGTAGCGAACTTGTCAATCTTATTGATAATGTCCTGGATATTTCCCGTATAGAATCCGGTTCATTAAAACCTAAAAAATCCGAATTCCTTGTAACTGTCAAACTTCGTGAAATACATGAATTTTATGATGATTTCAAATTACAACAAGGAAAAGAGAACGTGGATATCAGGCTAAATATACCACCGGGCAGTGAATCCCTTTTGATTAAGACGGATCAGTTAAGGCTTCAGCAAATACTGGCTAATCTGATCGATAATGCAATCAAATTTACATCTTCAGGATTTGTAGAGATTGGTTTTTCAATCCTTCCCTCTCATCTTCAGGATGTTAAAAAAGAAAACCTGCTTTTCTTCGTAAAAGACAGTGGAATTGGTATTGCAAAGAAAGACAAAGAGCAGATTTTTGAACGTTTTGTAAAAATCGTTGATAAGGAAGGACTTTTTTTTCGTGGTGCCGGATTAGGCCTGACACTTGCACGTGACCTTGTTCATTTGCTCAATGGCGAGATCTGGGTCGAATCAGCCCTCGGTAAAGGATCTGCTTTTTATTTTACAATCCCCTGCTCCACTCCAAAAATTAAAGATCAAAAAGATAAAATAACGGTTGACAAAGAAAAAATTAAATTCTCCGGTAAAAAAATCCTGATTGCAGAGGATACTGAATCCAACTATCTCTACCTCAAAGAAATTCTCAGTAGTACCGGTGTACAATTACTTCGTGCAAAAGATGGCAAGGAAGCTATTGAATTATTCCGTAAAAATAAAGACACGGTCAATATGATTTTTATGGATATCCTTATGCCTGAGACTGATGGTTTTGAGGCATCACAAAAAATCCGTGAGATAAGGAATGATATCACAATTATTGCCCAGACTGCATTTACATTTGAAGGTGAACTGGAAAACGGATTATATGCGGGTTGTTTTACAGACTACCTTATGAAACCATTTGATTTGAAAACAATTTATAAATTGCTGGACAAATACCTGTTTAAAAAATAAATTATACCGCCGGTAAGGTAATCATTACATTCGTACCTTTCCCCGGAACACTTTCAATACTGATGGAACCTTTATTGATTTTGATCAGATCATGGCATAGCTTTAATCCAAGACCTGTTCCCCTCTCCCCTTCCGTACCGGCAGTTGTGATTAACTTATCATCTGTAAATAAAGTCCGGATTTTATCTTCCGCGATTCCAATTCCATTGTCTTTAACCACTAACCCGATGATTTCTTCAGGATCTTTTATACGATGAATTAAAATTGAAACTTTACCTCCCTTTTCTGTAAATTTGAGCGCATTGGAAATAAGGTTTCTCAAAATAATCCGTAATAATGCCTCATCACAATGAGCGATAGTATCCTCTCCTGCTTGTAAATCAATTGATATGGACTTCTGCTCTGTATAATCTTTAAACAATTGAAGAACCTGATTGACAATTGCATCCAGATCACAATCCACCGGATTATAGTTAATCTGGTTACCCTGACTGCGTCCCCAGTAAAGCAGGTTATCGATCAGATTCGATGCCATATGTGTCAAATCAAGGAAAGAAGCTAAAACTTTTCGCCGCACATCATCGGAAATATCCATATTAAGTAATTCCGCATTTTGTACTAAACTGGCTACAGGACTTTTCAGATCATGTGCAATAATTGAAAACACCCTGTCCTTAAAAGCCAGCGCATCCTGTAATTCTTTATTCCGTTCATTTAACTCAGCCGTACGATCCGAGACCATTTGCTCCAGGTTCCTGTTAATGAAGTTTATTTCTCTGTGTAACCGCTCTTTTTCCGTATATGTAAAGATCCAGTTTCGAATGATCATAACTGCATGGATGAATACAAAAAGCTGAACTGCAAAGTGTATGCTGTAATTTCTGGTTAGTGCAGTCTGGGAATTAGCAATCAGGATATCATTGATCAATGCAGCTACAAAAATGATAATTCCGGATAAATAAGCCAATTCTGCTAACTTCCCGTTAATAACTTTTATCGTACTGATAATCAGGAAATAAGTCAGAAAAAGAATGGCTGCAGGCTGAACATACAGCATTGAATAGGCAAAAATATCTACCCTGAAAAAAACTACAATGATCGAGAGGACTATAAGTATATAAGAATTAATACGCACAAGTAATCTTGTTATTTTCCCCGGGTATATTGAATAGAAATACCACATGCCAAAGCCGAATGCCATGAATGTTCCCAGGTATTCCATGCGGATAAGCCAATTCCAGGGTAAAGATTCAGTAATGAGTAATACCGGGAAAATATCTGTACTGATCAATCTGATAAAAATCCCCACCAATGTTATTGAGAAGTATAAAGTGATTTTCTCTTTTCGGTACAGGAGAAAAAAGAACAGGAAAAACAGGGCAAAACAAATCAGGACACCGAGAGATATATTGCTGATCAGTTTATATTGGTTGCTTAACTTTACCAGTTTATTTGTTGAACCCATCCTCATGGTTTTCCAGAATCCGCCGCGCCGGTGCTGGTAATTGGATACCTGGATCAACACATGTATGGTATCAGATCTTACATTTAGCATCGTTAAAAACGGGGAATAACCCGGCTGACTTTCCTCTTCAGAAATACCCGGTTCACCATTTCTCCCCACCAGAAACTCATTCAGATACATTTTAAAAGCTACATCAAAAACCGGTACATCAAACATAAGATTTCTTCGGAATCCTTCTGGTAAAAGAATCATCAGCCTGTATGTGGCATGCCCTTTGCCAGGCAGGTTTTTTCCATCGATCTTATAACTGCTCCAGTAAGATGGGATTTTTCCATAAAGATCGGGAAGAATTTTACCGTCTTCTGTGAATTCTTCAGGATTAAGTAAACGGTCCCAGTAAAATTCCCATTCACCATTCAGGTTTATGACAGTCTGATTATTAAACTGGTATGACCTCAGGTCAAGTATGCCTTTTGTGGGTACAGGTATACCTTCCCTGGCGGAAAGTAAAGTACAACTCAGACTAATTGAAAGAATAAATATTACGCAGCTTCTATACATAAATAATCACTGTTGAATATGCTCGTTTGAAAATCCCTGAGTACTCGTGACAGACGGACCTTTCTACTTTACCCAACGTTACGGTAACTGCCGATTGATAATCGGAAGTAACTGACCCCGATTGGCAATCGGGTTTGACTATCTCAGTCCTTACTATTCTTACTGCCGGCTGACAACTGGCAGAACTCACATAATTCCCCAAACTCATCACTCACACCAACTAAAAACTGACAACCGATAACCGAAAACCTTTTATACTTTTTACTTTTTCCTTTCTTTCATAAAAGCATATCACCGACCTGTTAATAATACAAAACGGCTGTTATTATACTATACAACCTTAACTTCCACGAATTCACTCTGCCACAATCCATGGTTGGTGCAATACGACATTGCTGAAAGATTCATGCTCAAAACCGGAATAATATAAAAATCCACCTCAACCTGACTTTTTTGGTTTCCCAGGGTGCCGGGAGGGAAACTGACCTCGGCAAGGAGTGTTTCACGGTTCCATAGCTGAACATAGCTGATGTAATGATCCGGATCATCCGGGTGAGAATATTCTGTACCTACTCTTACTTTAACCTTCAGCTTTTCACCTTTACTGGCGGTTTTTTCGCA
>CAZRHW010000194.1:0-5690 GCA_964599785.1 uncultured Bacteroides sp.
TGTGAAGTAATCGAATAATACCCTTTCCCAAGTGCTAAATAATATTCACCAATATTATTTAAACATACAATTGTCTCAAGATCATTTTCTCCATTTTTTTTAATAAATATCCTTAATGCTCTTAGATAATAATCGAAACCTAAATCGTATTGGTTCAAGACTTCAATAAGAAATAAGCCATAATTCATATAATATCCTGCTAAACGATAATCATCAACACTAAATTCATTTTCACCAATTATAATTGTTTGCTCATAATATCTTTTTGCTATCTGTTGTCTGTTTGATTTACTATAATTCAGTGCTAATCCATTGTAAATATTTAATTGCCTAAGAGTAGTTTTATTGTGATCAAATAAAAGACTCTGTTCAAGATGATTAATAGCTGTTTCATATTTACCAATGAATTCATAGATTATTCCTAAATTATAATATACAATACTTAATTTGTCATAATCGATGGAATCTTGCATATTAAATATCCTTAGTGCATGATTATAATAATCAATTGCTTTTTGATAATCTTGCAATTTCCTATAAATTATAGCTTTATTTACATAAATGGAACCTATATGAATATAATTACTATCAATTTTTTGAAATATTTGTTCAGCTTCATTATAATGTTTCAGTGCTAGTTCAAATTCCCACAACTTCTCATAAATAACACCTAAATTGTGGTGATCATTTCCTATCCTTCTATCATTTTCACTTAGAATTTTTTGTTTAATCTCAAGTGATTTTAAGAAATATTCTTCTGCAAGTTCATAATCTCCTTGAGTTAAATACTTGTATCCATTTCTATTATTTAATCTCATCAATGAATCAAGTGTATCAACAGGATGAATAAAAAGTAAGGTATCCTCAATGTTAAAATTTAAACCTTTTATATTTTTTATTGGAATGAAAAAGCATTGGTAGCAGATAAAAAGAGTAAATATGAATCTAAATCGCGTTAACATTTAGTTTTAATTGATTATAGACAATAAAATATACAATATAAAAATAACTAATCCAGTTGACAAACAAGAAATTGTATTTCTTTTCTTCCAAAAATATGAGCCTATATTGTTGTAATTTAATGATATAGGGACATTTGTTTTTTTTATATTGTTAGCAAGGTAACCTTTTGTGGATTTATGGAATTAACAGATGAGTTGATCCCTTAAGCGGCAGCCGAAAAGCTTTAACAGAGTAGGCCTGATTCTTTAATCCAAACAAAAATGAAAAACTTATTCGCCCTGTTTTCCGCAAAGAAGGTGGCCTTTTCACTTTCAGACCTGGATGTAGATGTATTGAAATGCGATGACCTGAGAAAGATTCGTGGAGGTGGTGAACCAGCACATAGAGAAGAAGAAAATATAATCATCGCAGATTAGCGGTTCTTTCTTTGCTTTTTGACAGACTGAAATTTTCGCCTTGCCGGAAGCGTATGCTGTGAATTTATAGCATGCCGGTTCCTGGTGAAAATACCCGGTAGGAAAAATTGCAGCCGGTTTTCCATGGCAGCAGACTATACCGGGGAGATTCAGATTTAAGGATGCATATATCCTTATGCATGGTTGTGCATGGCCACGGATGTGGTGTACAATAATTGCAGGTTATGGTTTTTTTGAATATGATGTTCAGTATAAAGAAATTAGTGACTTAGTAAATTCAGTATAAAGAAATTTGTTATTAACAGATAAAAAGGAATACTATTAAGCGTGAAATCCCGATTTTCAACAATATATGATCAGACAGTTAATAAGTTGAGTTTAAATTCTCAGAAAAAATATACATTTTAAAATCATAAATGATGGAAAAACAGATGAGTAAATACCAGGATTTCATTCAGCCTTTTCTGGATGGGGAGCTGAGCCGGGAAGAGCTGGATTGGATCAGTAAGGAGCTTGAATCCAATGCAGTTCTTGCAGACGATATTAAACTATATCGTGAAGTTGACAGCGCCATCCGGGAACAGGATGTAATGGGACTCAGGAGTCAGCTTGAAGTCATCCATAACTCGATGGATGACAGTACCAGGAATCCTAAAAGGGTGCCAAGGTACAGAAAGACAATATCTTACGCAGCCATTGCTTCATTGGCTATCCTCATCTCAGTAGGTATCCTGTATAAGATCCAGACCAGGAAACTGAGCAATGTGGAAATATATGAAAAGTATTATGAACCTTATGATGTGACTATGGTGTACAGATCGGCAGGGGAGAATACCGACAGGCTTTACCAGGAAGCCAGGCTCAGATATGAGGCCGGGCAGTTCCAGGAAGCCATCACCCTGTTTGAAAAACTGCTTAAAACAGATCCGGGTGACATGGCCACTACCCTGTACTCGGGGATCAGTTATATGGAGGTTGACAGGTATAATGAGGCTGACAAATCGTTCAGCAAAATCATTGATCAGAATGATAACCTCTTTATCGAACAGGCAGAATGGTACCTGGGATTCTGCTACCTGATGACGAACGGAACGGAAAAAGCCAGGGCACAATTTGAAAAAATTGCAGGCAGTAACAGTTCATATAAAGACCATGCATCTCATATTCTTAAAAAAATAAAATAAGAAACAACACATCGGCTTCTTCCATGAAGAATAATCTTCCATATGATGAACTTTTGACATATGCTTCAAAACTTGAGACGAGGATCAGGCAGCTTGAGCAACAGATAACAGAGAATGCAGTCAAGGCCGAGCAGCTCAAAACCAGGTTCCTGTCCAATATCTCTCATGAGATCAGGACCCCTATGAATGCGATCATCGGTTTCTCAAGCCTGTTAAATGACCAGCAGTTGTCATTCAAAAAACGGGAGGAGTATATGGATCATATTAATAAGAGCAGTGCAAAATTACTGAATATGGTAGAAGCGATGATAGATGTTTCACTGATCGAGTCCGGACAGCTACACATCAGGAATGAAGAATGTTATGTGAATCAGCTCATGCAGGATATTTTCCATTATTTCAATATCGACCGGCATAAAAATGAAAAAAATCACATTGCTTTGTTATTAAACCTTCAGGTTAAATCGGATGATTATAAAATATTCACTGATCAGTACAGGTTACAGCAGGTTCTCACAAACCTTCTGAGTAATGCGTTCAGGTTTACAGAAAAAGGGATCATAGAATTTGGATATCAAATGAATGATGATAATGAAAAGATCACATTTTTTGTTTCAGACAGCGGAAAAGGAATTCTCAAGGAGAAATCAAAAATGATCTTTGAGAATTTTGAAAACGTTGAAGAAGTAAAAAAAATAGATAGCGGAGTGGGATTAGACCTTACTCTTTCAAAAGGGATCATCGAACTCATGGGCGGGAAGTTATGGATTGAAGAGAATGTATTTCACGGATCAACTCTTAAATTTACTATCCCTTGCCAGAAAAACATAAGGGAAATGGGACCTCAACTCAGCCCATTTGCAAGTAAATTGTTTATCGCATAAGCCGGGAAACAGGGCGAATCTATCCGGCTGCGGTACAGGACGAATTAAAAAGGGAGATCGTCAAATTCCTCCGGCGGAAGAGCATCCTCATCCATCATGGATGGTGGAGGAGGCTCTTCGGAGGATATGGCGATCTTTTCTATTTTCCAGGCTTCAAGATTGGTAAAATAACTGACCCTGTCATCCTTTACCCATCGTCTCCCACGTATATTAAAGCTTACCTTTATTTCATCATTCAGGTTAACGCTGTCAACCAGTGCACAACGGTCCTGGGTAAGCTGAAATTTGATCTGATCGGTGTACTCTGTTCCACCGGTGTTTTCTGCGTGTTCAATGACAAATTCACGTTTCCTGAATGTATCACTGATCTGAACGGTTTCAAACTTCTCAATCAGTTTGCCTGTTAATTCGAAATTCATTTTAATTATTTCTGAAATGTCATGCAATTAAACCGGATACATTGATGTTCAGTCATTTAAAAGCCGCATCGCTGCACGCTCAAAAACAGAACAGAATTAATTTACACGGCCGTTTAACCGCAGAGATCCCCGGGTTAATAGCACAACTGGTTAATCCTGGTTATTCTCAATAGATATTAACTCAACCTCAAAAATCAGTAACTCATTTGGTCTTATATTGGTGCCTGGAGGTGGCCTCATACCGTATGCGAGATCAGCGGGGATAAATAATTCCCATTTTGATCCTACCGGCATCAACTGCAGGGCTTCCTGCCAGCCCGGGATAACACCGTCCACAGATAATGTTACCGGCTCGCCGCGGTCCACGGAAGAATCAAAAACAGTATTGTCAATAAGTGTTCCGTGGTAATGAACGGTCACCCCATCCGTCAGTTTTGGTTTAGGCCCGGTACCTTCCCTGATTATCCTGTACTGAAGGCCACTTGGCAATGTTACAACATCAAACCTGGCTTTATTCTTTTCAAGGAATGCTTTACTTTCATCCAGCTTTTCCATGGATTTTATCCTGTCAAGCTTACTCATGTACATATTGATCTTTCTGTTTGCCTCGTATGGATCTATAATGGGCTCCTTATTTTCATAAGTGTCCTGAATTCCTTTTATTAGTGCATCGTAATTGATCTCCTCCATCGGAGTGGACTTTAGATTGCTGCCAATGTTCAGGCCAATACAATAACTGACTGTGTCCACATCGGAATTTAGCTTTACTGCACTGCCCTTCTTCTGACATGATGCCAGAAGAAAGGACCCTGCTACGAATAGTGTGATAAAAATTCTGATTTTCATAGTGATGATATTTGGTTGTCGATAAAGAACCGGTGAATTTAGTGATTTAAGGATTGTATCCCAGCTCATAAGACATCTTTTTATTACTTTATCCGGAAATTAGCTAAATATCGGTCATAAAATTTAACTTTTTTTTAAACACCTTAGCATTTCACGTTTTCCCGGAGGTCCGGGGATCTTCTCAACAAGGAACCCACATTTTATCAGCCTTTTTTTTACCTCACTTTTTGAGGAATAAGTTGTCAGTATACTATCGGCTGTCATAGCGCCGAATATTTTCATGAATATTTCCTGTGTCCAGAGTTCGGGTTGTTTATTGGGAGCAAAAGCATCAAAATAAACTACGTGATATGCTCCTGTGAGCTTATAATCCTGTATGTCGGCCAGGATTTTTTTCAGCCTGAAAGATGGAGTAATTTTATGTTCGGTGTTCCAGGTAACTTCATGAATTTTCCTGAATTTGTCCTGGTAAGTTCCCTCAAACAACCCGGGATAGTTCAGCCGTCTGATAATTTCCAATGGCAGGGGATGTATATCTACCGAATGGTAAGTGACCGTTCGATCTTCCTCTTCTGCCCTTATCATGGTAAGGATGGCATTTAAACCTGTACCGAAACCGATCTCCAGGATCCTCACATCTGTTGATGGATAATAGCTGAATCCTTCCTTCAGGAAAACATGCACAGATTCATTGACGGCACCGTGAATCGAATGATAATGTTCATCCAGTTCGGGTAAATATAACGTGTGAGAACCGTCTTTCGTTATTTTAAGCTGGATATCTTTATACATGACGGGAACGTTTTATGCCGGCAGTTAAATAATTCCGGAAATGTGGAATCCCGGAAAGCCGGGACTGTTTTGCTGGAATACTGGAATACTGGATTAATGGAACCACAAAATCCAATAATCACACTCACCTAATATACCAAATAACTAAATTGTCGCAATGGTTTCAATAGTCTCAATTGTCACAAT
>CAZRHW010000195.1:0-5683 GCA_964599785.1 uncultured Bacteroides sp.
AATGAAAGTAGCCTTTGCACTTTACCCCGTTACGATGGAACAACTGATGGATATTGCTGATACAGATAACATTATGCCACCCAAAACTACATGGTTCGAACCTAAACTGAGAAGCGGATTGATAATGCATTGTCTGGACTAATGAATAAATGAAAAATGCAAAAAGGCTTCTCGCAGATTTGCGCAGATTTAACCGCAGATTACGCAGATAAGATTTGAAGCAATAAAGATTCAATCATTAGATTTTCCAATTTTCATAACATGGGAATTAGAGAAAACATTATTGCATTTAAGAGAAGTATTCCTCCGGATGTGAAGTTAGTGGCAGTGTCCAAAACGAAATCTCCTGCTGAAATCCTTGAAGCCTATGAAACAGGGCACAGGATGTTCGGTGAGAACAGGGTACAGGAACTGGTTGATAAAGCAGGCATGCTTCCCGGAGATATTCAATGGCATCTGGTCGGACATCTTCAGACGAATAAGGTGAAATTTATAGCTCCGTTTGTAAACATGATCCACAGTGTCGATAGTATGAAGCTGTTGATGACCATTAACAAAGAGGCTGAAAAAAATGACCGTATCCAGGATTGTCTCTTTCAGATCCATATTGCCAGGGAAGAAACCAAATTTGGATTGTCAGAACAGGAATTGAAAGATCTGCTGAGCTCCTCAGAATTTACGGATCAGAAAAATGTAAGGATATGCGGGCTTATGGGAATGGCTACCTTTACAGATAATGAAAAGATGATCAGGGAGGAGTTTCAATACCTGATGAAGATCTTTCAGGAAATGAAAGATCATTATTTCAGTCAACACGATTACTTTGGTGAACTGTCAATGGGGATGTCGGGAGATTACCGCATTGCAATTGAAGAAGGATCTACCATGATAAGGATCGGAACAATTATCTTCGGAGAAAGAGCGGGGCATTAATAACGAGTGGAATACCCCAATTTATAAGGCTGGGATCAGGTTATTTGACTTTACCCCATCCCCCTGGGGGTGTTTAGAATGCAAAAAAAATCATAAATAATATCATGATCGATCTGACAACGAGTTATGCAGGATTAACGCTCAGGAATCCAATCATTATCAGTAGCAGTAGCCTGACGGATAGCGTGGAAAAGATAAAAAAACTGGAAGAATCGGGGGCAGGTGCTGTCGTACTGAAATCACTGTTTGAGGAACAGATTAAGTATGAAACAGGTACATTGTTACAAACTGCTGATCACACCGAAGCTGAAGATTATCTTAATTACTATGTCAGAAACAATAATGTGGATCAATATCTTACCCTCATAGAAAATGCTAAAAAGAATGTATCTATCCCGGTCATTGCCAGTATTAATTGTATTTCCCCGTCGGAATGGATAGCATTCTCAAAAGATATTGAAGCCGCAGGAGCAGATGCACTTGAACTCAATGTTTATTTTCTTCCTGTTGATAAAAATGTAACTTCCCGGGCATTTGAAGATAATTACCTTCAATTAGCCAAAAATGTCAGGGAACTGATCCGGATACCCGTAATCATTAAACTGGGACAGCAATTTACCAATCTTGTCAATCTCGTTGATCAGCTATATAACCGTGGTATTTCCGCTGTTGTTCTTTTTAACCGTTTCTATTCCCCGGATATCAATATAAATGAGCAAAAGCTTATTTCATCGGATGTATTCAGTACTCCTTCAGATATCAGACACTCCCTCAGGTGGGTAGCTATTCTTTCGCATTTTGTGGATCAGATTGATATTGCAGCTTCCACCGGGATTCATGATGGCAAAGCGGTGATTAAGCAACTGCTGGCTGGTGCGAAGGCAGTACAGGTTTGTTCGGTTATTTATAAAAAAGGTCCTGGTTATATCGGGGAGATGTTGTCGGAAGTCAGAACATGGATGACAAATAACAACCTGAATTTTACAGCGCAGTATATTGGAAAGATGAACTATGGCAATGTTAAAGATCCTGCTGTTTATGAAAGGGCCCAGTTTATGAAATATTATTCCTCACAACACTGACAAGGTCATATTATTGTTGCATGATACTGATCAGTTCTGTTGCAAGCGGTTTTTTTTCTTCTTTTACTTCTTCAATCCCGGAAATCAGGTCCTTCCTGTATTGTTCTATTCGTGAATCTTCGAGATAAATGATTGATTGTTCAATGACTGAAAATGCTTCCAGTGAGGTGAGATAATCTTCTTCCAGAAAGATTTTAATAAAAGTCTCAAGATAACCACTGTAATTCAAACCTGATTGCCAGCATGCTGCGATGATCTCGTTCCAGATTGATTGGTATTCCCTGTTCCTTAATGCTTCGATCATATAAGGTATGCCGCTGGCATCCTTCATATCGCTCAGGAATAGGAATAATTCTCTTTTTATCTCATCATTTTTTGACTGATGGGCCAGATTAATTATCTCGGGAATATATACTGCGCATTCAACCCTGTTTCGTAATTGATATATAGCGGTTATTACAAGATTTTGTTTGTCAGACCTTAACCTTCTTACAATTTCACTGTTCAGTTTTCTCTTTTCCATGTACTTTGTCCGGGCTGGTTTTCCTGGTTTACGCTGAGGCAATGGGTATTTAATAATTCACGGGCCTGTACCGATCCATACCGTGCTGCTTTCTGCCAATCTGTACATGCACCCTCTTTATCATTCAGATAAAAACGTGCCAGTCCCTTGTTCAGGTATACATCGGGATTATCCGCTTCAAGGTCAAGCGACATTCCATAATCACGTATTGCATATTTGTAGGTTTTTGTCTTTAGATAGGTATTTCCCCTTGCAGCAAAATATTCTGCTTTTGACTGATCGAGCAACAGGCATTTATTAAACATTTCAAGGGCTTTCAGGTAGCTCCCCTGGTCAAAGTATATCTGACCACACTGGTATATGGCATGATCATCGCCGGGAAAAAGCTCCAGGTAGAATGATATATCTCCCATGGCTGGCTTATACATCTTTAATTCATTATATAACCAGCTCCGGTCGATATACAGGCTGAAATTCTCAGGCTCCATTTTGATGGCTTTATTCAGGTCTTCGACTGCCTGATCATATTTCCCCAGTTTTTTCAAAGCAGCTGCCCTTTGGATGTAATATTCAGGTTGCGTTTTTGTTATATCAATAGCTTTTGAATAAGCGGTAACTGCTGAACTGAAATTTTCAAGATTCATAAAGATCTCTCCCCTGGCAGCAAATAGCTGGGGGCGGTGTGCATATTTCCCGAGATTCTGATCGATCAGGTCAAGTGCATCCATGTATTCTCCGGATTTAATCAGGTAATTTATCTCGGCATGGAGTATTTCAAACTCAGTGTACCATTCCTTATTCCAGAGTTTTTTCCATGAAGGTGTATGCTCTATGATTGTGAAGGCAGGATCCAGCTTAATCGCGCTTTCAGGAAGTTTATTTGACGATGAAAGATGCCTTTCGAGGTAGAATATAGCTGAATCACTCTTCCCTGTTATTGCATAAATCCTTGCCAGTTGATAAGTTCCGGTATATTTCCTCAGTTTTTCTGAAAAAAGAAGATCGCTGATGGCTGAGTTGTATTCACCCGACTCGGCATAGCACTGTGCACGATAAAGATATGCTTCAGTCCGGTTATTTCCGGCGGAAATAGCTCCTGATAGATCTCCGATAGCCTCAGCATATCGTTTTTGCTCCATTTTTGCCAGTCCTATCAAAAAAGGATCCGGCTGCTGGGTATAAGCCAGCAAAGGGAGCAATAACAGAAATGATATGTTTATGAAAGATCTCATATTCGTCTTCAATCATGTCTTGGATTAATGGCATCCTGCTGTGTGAATACATAAACGAATCCGACAATATTCCTGACTTCAAGGCCTGTCAGCCTGTTTTCATAAACATCGGCGATATAATAATATATTCCGGGTGATACAAGTTTATTGGAATGCATTTGTTTTCCATCCCAGTTAATATCGGGATCAGAGGTCTGGAATACTAGATTTCCCCACCGGCTGTATACTTTCATATCAACTTTTTCAACAAAAGAATACCTTCCGGGGCGCCAGAAATCATTATTCCCGTCACCATTTGGTGTAAATACGTTAGGAAGCCGGTAGTCAACACAATTATCCACACATACCAGCACTGAGAACTCACTTTCATTCTCAAAAGAGTCAATGGCAGTGACTGCATAGCATCCGGCCAGTGATCCGGGTGGATAGTGCAGATAAACTGTATCTTCAGGTGCTAATGTGCTGTCGATCAGCGCCGGTGGATCTGCCAGGGTAGGGGAATACCAGATCCTGTATTTTACTACGTCATCGGCACAGAAATGATTTGGATTGGTCCATACCAGCTCATTATAAAGGCTGTCACACCAGGAAGTGACATCCAGCTGCGGCGGACAGGGAGGTGTCCTGTCTACGGGAGTTCCGCAGTTGATGTGTGAGTAATTGACGGAATTGTATAATTTCCCTTCAATAATCCTCCATCCGATACTTTTCACCTGGTAGCAATATTCTTTGCCATTAACCAGGTTGGAATCGGAATAAGTCTCATTATCCGAAATCCCAATGGAATCAAATACAGATGAAGATTCATGCTGACGGTAAATGACATACTGTGAGTTTATCCATGGTACGTTCTTCCTGACATTCAGCGTGTTCTTATTATCGGAAGATTCGATTTCGAGGAAAGTAGATGATACAACTTCCTGTTTGCCTATAAGGAAAGTGTTACCAATAGTATCATTATATAATTCAAGTTTATAGGAATACGGATAATACAGGGTGTTCAGGGGAGAATCCAGGTAAGTGGTATCATTTAAATCATTTGTTTTAAAAGAGCCGGTTTCGGAAAGGTTGTTTCCCAGCATGTCATCGGATCTGTAAATTCTGTATTCATAAGGTCCGTATGCTTCCAGGGTGTCAAGTCCTGAAGGTTTAGCCCATGCAAGGAATATAGAGCCATTCTGTGAAGCATCTGTAACACTGACATTAACCATGGCAGGTGTGCCGGGGATGAGTATACCGCATGCTTCCCCGGAGGGATATCCGGGTGTTGAACCATTATAGATCGCAACTACCCTGTAACAATATTCGATTCCCTGGGTTAATCCGTTACCGTCATTATCATCAATGAACAGGGTATCTGACCGTCCGGATGTTTCCCCTATTTTTACATAACCTGATGAAGGCGGGATTCCAAATTCACAGGAATCATGCGGAATTACCGATTGTCCTTCGTGCCGGTATATTTCATAACCGGTTACATTGGAGCAATTGCACGAATGCCAGGTCAGTCTCATTGAACTGCTGGTCGGAGTGGTTTCGGGGGAATCCGGTGCAGGGCCAAGAACTTTGATAAAGAAATTATCTATATCCACAAGCTTGAGTTCCTTATTATTATCTTCTGCTTTGATGATCACGGAGTATGGATAATATCTGACATGCTCGCATGCTGTCTGCCAGGAGAATCTTGATGCTGAATATCCCCTGCCTTTTGTAAGTAATTCAAAAGTGGCAGGAGAAACTTCCTGCTCAAAGGGCCCTCCTTTTGCAGTCTGAACAATCTGATCGCTATCCCTGTCAGTACTAATTATATCGTAATTTAACAATGACCCGGCTTCCACGCAGAAATCCCTGAGCGGCATATTTTCCGGTGGATTATTGGATGTCCTGTGAACATCTACCTGCATATCGCGGTT
>CAZRHW010000196.1:0-3258 GCA_964599785.1 uncultured Bacteroides sp.
TTCTACCCCTGGCATTGAGATGCGTTTGGAAATAGTATGGGCCTTCATCCTGGAATCATCAAATGGTCTGAGAAGATTTAATGCAGCGTCAAGTGGGATTTCAGGATCGATCCATTCCCTTTCTTTCTCTCCCGGAAGGATCACAGGCATTCTCTTTTTGGTATTGTGGATCTTTGCGAGAAGCGGATTTGCCGTGGTGGTTATAAGAGAGAATGTTTGAGTGATTTCACCGGTTTCAGGATTGATCCAGCGATCATACAAACCTGCAAAGGCAAATGGTTGATCACCTTCCAGAGAAATATAATAGGGTATTTTCTCTTTTTCCCGGGCCTGCCACTCAAAAAAACCTTTTGAAATAACAAGACATCTGTTGCTTTTAACTGCATTTCTGAAAGATGGTTTTTCTGTAAGGGTTTCCGCTTTAGCATTAAATGTCTTTGTGCGGATTGAATCTGCAGCTGACTCATCCCTGATCCATGATGGGATCAGGCCCCACCTGAACATCCTGACTATACCGGGATCTCTGTTTGTCAGGACCGGTATTTGCGGGAAGGTGAATGCGGAAAAATAGTAACCGGGAACAAATTGTGCCTGATCATCGAACCGTGCATTGAAACGGGATTCAATTTCTTCCCGGGTGGCATGTATAGCAATGGTGAAACACATCCTGACTTAAAATGATAAACCCAGACTGAAAATAATTTGTTGTGCCCGTTTATCGAAATTAACTTTTTGGGTACCTACATCCACACTGTCGCCCAGTTTGCTGAGATTTCCTTCATATCTTATATCGAGGGAAAAGTTTGAGATACTAAAACCAGCACCTGTCTGAAATCCGATTGTTGCTGCCTTCAGTTTTTCCTTATACCCGGTCATGTCTTCCAATTCAGTCCTGTTCAGGACAACCACACTGGCAACCGGGCCAAGGCCTAACCTTACAGGTCCTAGCTTGGCCCCGATTATTGCAGGTATATCAATTCTTCCAATCTGTTGCTGTGCCGGCTCCAGATTAATCTGACCTGACACATCATACACTTCAGTTTCACATCGCAGGGCAGTATATAGTAACTCCGGCTGGACAAATAATCCCAAAAAGCTGACCCTTGTAAATACACCAATATGATAACCAAGCTTTGATGCATCCGATATATTTAACCGGTAATCATCTGTCAGAATCTCCCTGGCTTTGAACCATGAAACATTTACACCACCTTTCAGTCCAATTTTTAACTGGGAAAATAGCTGGAATGGGAAGAGAATTAACAAACAGAAAAATAATATTTTTTTCATGTTATGATACTATTGATAAAGTTATATTAACAGGTTTTTCAGGGATTTACGTTTACTAAATTGAGTCTGCTCTGCAAAGAAATAATTTTTTGGCTAAAGCCCTATAAATGACTGATTTTCAATAATTCCAACCTTACAGCTGAGTCAAAGCCAGGATACTTATATCTTTGGCTTCAGCCCATAATAATAATTAAAAAGTCACTTTTCGTAGTGGACTCAAAATTTAAAGGGTAAATATACTAAATTCGCTGTTTCTGTTTAAAATCCACCCGGATTAACAGTAATATTTTTATTTTCAAATCATTTTTTATTTTACCCTTGATGAATAAGAAATTAACCGGTATCATCATCATTGTTATTATCTCAATCCTGATCATAGATTTATATGTATTCAGTGGTTTCCTTTGGTTTATAAAATCAATAGAATGTCAGCCTCTCAGATTCTTCATCATGATGATCTTCTGGTTGATTCCCTTATTCTTCGTAATCAGCTTTGGGATAGCTGTAAATAAGTTCCTTCATTCCAGGAATCCGTCAATGTATGCTGTTTTGTTCAGGCTTGTCGGATTATTTATACTGGTATATATACCCAAAATCATATTTGCAGTTTTTCTTCTCCTTCAGGATGTAATCACCTCCATTTTCTTTGCCATCGCAGCTATTGATGACATCGAAAATCCTTCAATTAATGAGGGGTTCAGAAACAGTATGTTTCGTTATATATCGGAAGGAGCATCAATATTGTCAGCATTTATCTTTCTGGTTATTTTATATGGAATAACATATGGCCGTTTCAACTTTAAAATACGCAGGATCAATTTGTCCTTCAAGTCATTACCTGATGTTTTCAATGGATTACGGATCATTCATATCAGTGATCTTCATACCGGAAGCATCAATGGCTTACAACAAAAAATCATGAAAGCCATACGTTTGATAAATAGAGAAAAGCCGGATCTTATTTTTTTTACCGGTGATATGGTAAATGATTTTGCAGAAGAGTTGGATGGGTGGGAGGTTGTTCTCGGAGAGCTTCAGGCAGCAGGTGGCAAATTTTCAATCCTTGGGAATCATGATTATGGGGAATATTATCCCTGGAATGATCCGGGGGAAAAGCAGAAAAACATTGAAAAAATAATTGAAAAGGAAAAAGAAATGGGATTCAGGGTCCTGCTGAATGAATCAGAGATTATTGAGAAAAACGGGGAGCAGATTGCTGTCATAGGTGTTGAAAACTGGGGCCTTCCTCCTTTTAAACAATACGGGGATCTGCAAAAAGCCATTTCGGGATTACCTGATCACTGTTTCAAAATATTGCTTTCTCATGATCCCTCACACTGGGATGAAGAGGTAGCTGGCAAAACAGATATTCATCTTACTTTGTCGGGTCATACACATGGTTTCCAGTTCGGAATCAGGGCGGGACGGTTCAAATGGAGTCCCATAAAACTGAAATATCCCAGATGGGAAGGATTACACAGGCTGGAAGAGCAATGCCTGAATGTGAATACAGGTCTTGGTTACATTGGCTTTCCGGGAAGAATTGGCATACCACCGGAAATTGGGGTTATCGTATTAAGAAAAAGCTGATTTAAATTCTTCTGATTATCTTGAATATAATTCTTCTAAATCCTGAAAAACTTCGCTATCTATAAGTTTTGCAACATTTTCCGGTTTAATATTTCCCTTCAGATTAATGACGGTCAAGCCATTATCCTCTGAAAACATAATGATAGCTTCGCTAATCATATCCTCACTTTCCATAACCCTGATGATGATATTTTCCTCGCTGCTCCTCACTACGAAGAAGTCATTAAACCCATTTCTAATGGTAAAATCATTGATTACCTGAAACATATCATTTGTGATATTTTGATTTATTCCGGTATCTTTCAGACTGATAATTCTGAATGCTGAAAGATCCTTCATCAGGGAAACCATCTCATCATCATCATTCTCACCCTGATC
>CAZRHW010000196.1:3358-5639 GCA_964599785.1 uncultured Bacteroides sp.
CCTTTCGACAACTTTGAGATATTTTCCAGGTCGATTTCTCCCTGGATGCTTATCAGCACATTATCAGAGACAGACGAGCCGCCTGCAATAAGGAGAAGTTCAACAATAACTCCTTTCTCTTCCCTGGCAAGGAAAACTACATCGGAGTCTTTATCTTTCACCACCATCAGTTCGTTGTACTTTTCCCGCGGGAGTTCTTTCATAATTTCATCATAAAAATTAGTGCCTGCAGAGATAAAAGAGGGATCATCAACAGCAAGAATTTTAATGGAACTCAGTTTCCCGAGCACTTCGTTCAGTTCGTCCGGTTCACCGGTATTTTCTTTATTTTTAAACATACTGAACATATACTTTGTGATGTATACTGTCGTATATCCGTCTTTCCCTGCATATTTGTCGAACAGTTTATCGACAGGTCCTGACTGGGCCCCTGCAAATAAAGGGGCCAGGATCATTACCAGTAATATAGCTACATGTTTCATTATTGTTGTTTTTTAGTAATTAATTCTTTTGCTTCATCGAATTTGGAAAGTTTTTCAAGCCTTTGTACACCGGGTCCGAAAGATAACACAGGCGTAAGCATGCTGACCCCCTGATCGTATTTACTGAGGTACTGCAGGTCTTTGGTTCCGGCGTTCAGTTTCTCTGATACCATCAGCAGGACTTTTTTAGTCTCCAGGTAAGCCAGTTGGGGATCATCGTATGTATCCTTAAAAACACCTGCATATTGATTTCTGTATATATCCCGTCCAATACCTATCCACAGTGCAAGTATAACGAGAATGGTAGCTGCAATACCGGATACCATCCTGATCGTTTTACCGGACAGGATAAACCTTTTTTTATGCTCCTGATCATGGATCAATCGAATCAGCGTTTCTTCCATGTTTGAAGAAGCTTCTTCCTTCCGTTGCTTATAATAATACCTGAATAATTCTGCATCGGACTGAAGGTGGGCAGGAATTTCACAGGTCTGGAAAAACCAGTGAAGCTTTCTTTCCTCTTCAAGGCTGGTTTCACCATCATAATACTTCTGAAGCAGTTCTTCTATTTTTTTCAGATCTTCCATGGCTGGTGTATTTTTGACAGTGTTTCCCGTACTGTTCTTCTTGCACGCGAAAGAGTGACCCTGACAGCATTGATCTCCATATTCATCATCTCTGATATTTCTTCATATGAATACTCCTCAACATCCCTCAGGTGAATAACTGATTTCTGTAATTCCGGCAAGGTGTTCATGATCATATGCACTTTGCTGACCGTATCTTTCAGTTCGGCCTGGTCTTCCGGATTCGGACCACTGATCTCAGGTTCAGGAAAACCTGCTGTTGAAGGATCATCGAAAAATCGTACTCTCCTCGCTCTCAGCTTATCAAGACAAAGGTTCCTGGTCATCCTGAAAGTAAAGGCATTCAGATTCTGTATCTCATCCATCTTGTTTCGCATATTCCACAGCTTGACAAATATATCCTGAACAATATCTTCTGCTTCATGACTATCATTTAGTAATCTGGATGCAAAACGATATAGCTTCTGACCAAGTGGAACAACCGTCTTCCTGAATTCTTTTGACTCCATTGAACATATCCGGACTGATCATTCAAAGTTAATAACTTTTAAACTGTTAATTATGGTTAAGAAGTTTCAGATGATCAAGTCCATTGATTTCTGACAGTTCAGCAAGTTCCTCGAACGTAAAATCACCCTGTATCCAGACAAGAACATTATCCTCTCCCCCAACGATGACAAGAAGTTCATCCATTCTGCTATTCTTTTCATGGGCTACAATCCATACATCCTGATCTTTTTCCTTTACAACCACAAGTTCCATGTAGTCTGAGAAATCGAGATCTTTTTTCAGTTCATCATAGAAGTTCACCCCTTCCATAACGGTATCATCTTCCTGGGCAAGGATTTTGATGCCTGTTATTTTATCCAGCGGTTGATCCAATGGTTTTTCTTCTTTTTCAGTCGAAGAGATTAGTTTAAAGATCTCTTTATTGATCAGTACTGTTGTGAATCCATCCTTTCCCTGGTATTTATTAAATAATTTATCGACCGCAGGGTTCTGCGCCAGTAAAATAACAGGGATAAGCAAGCATAAAGAAATCGAGATAATTTTTTTCATGGCAATTAAGTTAAGTTTGACATTCATTGTTTCGTTTAAAAGACATTTCATATGAATGACGATCGGAAGGAGAAATCATTACACCAGAAGAATAAATATTCATCAATCAAAGCTCGCCACCTGGCTCAGGGCAACCAGAAATTGTTCCGGTGG
>CAZRHW010000197.1:0-5618 GCA_964599785.1 uncultured Bacteroides sp.
ACTCCTTACTCCTTACTCCTTACTCCTTACTCCTTACTCCTTACTCCTTACTCCTTACTCCTTACTCCTTACTCCTTACTCCTTACTCCTTACTCCTTACTCCTTACTCCTTACTTCGTTTGCAACCAATTTCAAAACATCATAGTCATATGTTATAAGTTTTACTAATTTCGCACTCCAAACTGAGACGATGCGCCGGAGAAAAAATCCGCTGTTATGGTTCGATCTGCTGCTGCTGGGACTATCCTACGTGCTGGTGGCATGGATGAAGGCATCTCCCCGCTCCTATTATACCGAGAAATACCTGATCGGCCTGGGGATCATGGCTGCATTCTGGTTCACCATATCGGTAATATTCCGGAAATTCCGGCCTGACAATCCTCCCTCCGAAAGTGTGACCTTACATATTTTTTTCGTGAACCTGCTGATCTTCGGGATCATCACCATTGCCATGTACGGTGCAAGGAAGTATGAATATTCCCGTTTTGTCGTTTTCGGGACCATTGCCATGACAACGGTCATGGAAATCATCACAAGCAAGATCCATCGCCTTATCCTTCAGAATGGCAACGGTGCCGCACAGGTAAAGAAGAAAAAGAAAAAAAAGAAAATGACTGTTGAAGCTGCCCGGAAACAGGCTGTCCACGAAGTCAGGATAAGAGATATCTCTCTGTCAGCAACCCAGTTGAGAGAGGATATTACAGAAGAGTGCGGAGAACCGTCCTTCGACTTCATATCAGAAAATATAGATCTGTTCGATCCGAAAAATCTTGTCATGGCCACCACTACCAGGTTTAATATCCTTTATCAGCATGAAAATTCTCTCAGCGGTATTATCAACCTGAAAAAGCTCAACGATATCAGGTACCTGAATAAGTTTTTCGAGGCCGTCAATATGAAGCTTCCCGACGGCGGTAAATTCATCGGGTGTGCCGAGACCAAAAACATGCGAAAAAATAGGATCCTGAATAAATATCCGCCTGTACTTAACTGGATTTACTATTTCTTCGATTACCTTGTCAAAAGGATCTTTCCAAAGTTCAACCTGACCAAAAGAATTTATTTTCTGCTCACCCGCGGAGAGAACCGTGTGCTTACCCGCGCAGAGATCCTTGGAAGGCTTTATTCCTGTGGTTTCGATGTTGAAAGTGAAGCATTTGTAAACGGACGGTTCTTTTATGTTGCGAAGAAGGTGAAAGAGCCGGCATATGACATGGCCCCCACTTACGGTGCGCTTGTCAAGCTGCACAGGATGGGGCAAAATGGTAAGATCATCAGGGTATATAAAATGCGTACCATGCATCCGTATTCCGAATACCTCCAGGATTATGTTTATCAGCGACATAACCTTACGGAGGGGGGTAAATTCAACAATGATTTCAGGATCTCCTCAGTAGGCAAGCTCATGAGAGCGCTCTGGATCGATGAGCTGCCCATGCTGGTCAACTGGCTGAGAGGAGAACTGAAGCTTGTGGGGGTACGTCCGATTTCTGAACAGTACTTTAAATTATATTCCAAAGAACACCAGCAGCGGCGTATCAGCTACAAGCCCGGACTGATCCCGCCCTTCTATGCCGACATGCCCAAAACCATTGAAGAAATCGAAGATTCCGAACGGAGATACCTCGATGCATGGGATAAGCGCCCGTTCCGCACAAACTGGAGATACTTCTGGAAGGCGATATACAATATCGTCTTTAAACATGCACGATCGAAATAACCAACCTTTTGGTATATTCTGATACCTTAAAAAGGCTTCTCGCAGATAAACGCAGATTAATCCGCAGATTACGCAAATACATTTTATTGAGGTTATATGAATCTGCGCAATCAGCGGTCATATCTGCGGAATCTGCGAGAAATGTTAAAAATATTTCAAATTATTGTAGCTTTATGTTGTGAAAAAGAAAGCCATACATATTATCATTATTCTATTCCTCTCATTAAATATTTACCCCCAGACCGTTTTTCAGCATATATCCAACCAACCCGTCTATGATTTCCTCGATGAGCTGGCCGCGGAGCATGTGATCGACCTGGTGAGCATCGTGAAGCCTTACTCCCGGATGTATATCGCCGGAAAACTTTTTCAGGCTGACACCCTCCGTTCCCTTCTCACCCCCGGACAACAGGCTGAGCTCGATTTCTACCTGCAGGACTATAACAAGGAGCGCTACTTTAAAAGAACGTATGTCAAAAGGATCGACCTCTTCCATTATAAGGACTCCCTCTTCAGTTTCACCATCAACCCGGTCATCGGTTCCGATATGTGGCACAACAGGAACGGCTTCTTTTACCACTGGTGGAACGGCCTTGAGGTCTGGTCATATGCCGGGAAATGGTCTTTCTATGCCAGCATCCGCGATAACCATGAGAGCACAACACTGACCTCCCGGGATTTTATGAACCGGCGTATCGGGGCAGCGAACATCAAGACCAGCACTTCCGGCAACCGGGATTATGAGGAGATCCGCGGAGGCATGGCCTATACCTGGAAAACAGGAAGCGCCGGGATATTCATGGACCAGTTTGCCTGGGGCGAGAATGAGGCGGGTGCAAACATTTTTTCGGGACGAACCCCCGCCTTTGCACGGTTCGACCTGCACCTCACTCCTGCCGGATGGATCGATTTTCATTATGTTCACGGAAGCCTGGTATCTGAAGTGGTTGATACTGTTGAGTCCTTCTGGACAACCAGCAGTTATGGCAATGACCTTCGTGAGGTATATCATCCGAAGTTCCTCGCGGCCAACATCTTCACCTTCACCCCCCTGAAATATCTGCAGCTCTCGGCCGGGAATTCCGTGATCTACGACTACCGCAGCCCCCACATCGCCTACCTCATCCCCGTGATGTTCTGGAAAGCCATCGACCATACCCTCAATGCCCGTATCGACAATATGAATTCACAGATGTTTTTCTCCTTCTCCTCGAGGAACATCAGGCACCTGCACCTCTATGCCACCCTGTTTGTCGATGAGCTGAAAGTGTCGCGCTTCAGCGATCCCGATGAGCACAACCTGTGGTCGGTAAAAGCCGGCCTTCATGCCGTCAACCTCCTGCCCCGCTCCTCAGGACTTGTGCCGCGCACCTCCGTGATTGTCGAGTACACCATGACCAACGCCCTCACTTACAGGCATTATGTCCCTACACTCACCTTCGAATCAAACGGATATAACCTCGGCCATTATCTTGAAGACAACGCGAAGGATCTCTACGCTGCCATCTCCCTGAGTTCGCCATTCCCCCCCGGGCTGACAACCGGTTCCCCATCTTCACATGGACAAACGGCGGGTTCCCCGTCCTCATGGCGGCAAGCTATGCGCCCCCTGCGTAACATCTTTGCGTCTCTGCGGTTAAATATATATTATAACCGGTCCATGAAAGGCACCGACCATACCCTTCTTGGCACCGAACCCCGTGAAGGCATCAAACCCTTCTCCCCCACCGTCTGGGAATCGGATCTGTTCGGCCTCCGGGCCGACTTCCAGGTGATCAACGATCTCTATGTCCGCCTCGGTTATGAATGGCGGGATGTCACCGGCGACAAGGCTTATCTTGATATGTGGACGCCGGAGGTTTTTCATGGAAAAACGAATACGGTGTCGTTTGGGATTAATTTTGGGTTCTGAAATTATAGGCGTCTGGCGTCTGGCGTCAGGCTTCAAGTGTCGGGCTTCAGGCTTCAGGCATTTATTATAAAGAATCATGTTTAAACAAATAAATTATAGTTATGGGAAATTTCAAAGATTTAAAAGTATGGTTTAAAGCCAAAAACCTTGCAGTTCGTATTTATAAATTGACAGAGGAAGGAAAGTTTTACAAAGATTTTGAACTAAGGGGGCAGGTAAGAAAATCTGCAGTTTCTATCCCCTCAAATATTGCAGAGGGAGATGAATTAGGATCAGATAAACAAAGCACTCGTCATTTTATTATTGCACGTGGTTCGACAGCAGAACTTCGTACGCAGTTAATTATTGCACGAGAAATTGATTATTTACAGGAAGAAATATTTAATGAACTTGAAAATGAGTGCGCTGAAATATCAGCCATGTTAACAAAACTCATTAAACATAGATCAACCTAATTATTAACATTATTAGCCGGCTGCCGGTTGCCTGTAGCCCGCGTTGCCCGTTGCCCGTTGCCTGATGCCTGATGCCCGTTGCCTGATGCCTGATGCCCGTTGCCTGATGCCTGATGCCCGTTGCCCGTTGCCCGTTGCCTGATGCCTGATGCCCGTTACCCGTTGCCCGTTGCCCGTTGCCCGTTGCCTGACGCCTGATGCCCGTTGCCTGATGCCCGTTGCCCGTTACCTGTAGCCCGTTGCCCGTTGCCTGATGCCTGATGCCTGTTGCCGGTTATTCAAATATAAGTGACTTTAAATTGAATGATCATTTAAACATATTACAAAACTTTCCGGATACAACAAGAATCATCCTTGCTGTATTAACTTCCTTATTCATAATCTTCCTCACCACCCCTTCTGTCCGTAAGATCGCACATGCAAAAAGGATCTTCGACAAACCTGATCCAAGGAAGGTGCATACAGGAAAGATCCCGTTGATCGGCGGGATCGTGATCTTCCTGGCATTTTTCCTGTCTGTCATCATTTTTGCCGGTTTCAGTGACCTTCCGGACCTTCCTTTTCTCCTGGCTGCAGGCTTATTCATTTTCCTGATCGGGTTAAAGGATGATATTCTTATCACTGCCCCTCTCACGAAGCTTATCAGCTTTATATTGATTGCCACCATACTGATTATCATGGGAGATATCCGTATCACCAACTACCATGGCCTTTTCTTCCTTACCAGGATAAACTACCCATTCAGTGTGATCACCAGCCTGGTGGTCATCCTGGTGATCGTGAACGGTTTTAACTTTATCGATGGGATTGACGGCCTTGCCGGCTCCACAGGAATATTGTCGGGCCTGGTTTTTGGCACCTGGTTCTTTTTGAACGACCGGATGGAGCTGTGCCTGGTCTCATTTATCATGGTTGGTTCTCTCGCCGGTTTTCTTTATTATAACTTCTCACGGGGCAGGAAAAAAATGTTCATGGGCGATTCCGGGTCATTGCTGGTCGGCCTGGTAATGGCATACCTGGGCATAAGGTTCAACGAATCTATCCCACGCACAGGTGTTTATGCCCTCCATTCTTCACCGGCAGTAGCTTTTGGTATCATGATCGTCCCGTTAATGGATTTCCTCAGGGCTTTCATTACCAGGCTGTTCAGGGGAAGGTCCCTGTTAAAGGCAGATAAAGAGCATTTTCATCACCAGCTGATCAGGTCAGGATTCACCCACATCCAGGCTACGATTTATCTTGTCACAACGAACTGTATTATTATAGGTATATCATTCCTGTTTGATGGGATCGGGATATTGTGGTTGATGCTCTTAAATGTATCTGTTTACCTTCTTCTTACTTCGGTGCCTGATTTCATCACGAGATTCGGGAAAAAATGAAGTATTTGTTAAATGGTTAAATTTTTAAACTGTTAAATTGATAAATGGCTAAATGGTTATTGCCTTACGCCTTACGCCTTGATCCCTATGCCTGATGCCCATATCTTTCCCCCCACGTCCGGAAATTTCAAAATACTTGTTTTTACTCA
>CAZRHW010000198.1:0-3839 GCA_964599785.1 uncultured Bacteroides sp.
TTTCTTCTGAAGTGCCCGTTGTTGAAGAATTTACGTCCAGCCGGAAAAGATCATTCAACTGTTCCCGGGTCATACCTCTGCCTGTGTCGGCGACAGCAATGTTTACCTGCCCGTTTACATGCTCGGCGGAAAGGGTGATGTGACCGCCGGTCTGTGTAAATTTAATGGCATTGTTGATCAGGTTTCTCAGGATCGCGGATATCAGGTTTTTATCTCCATATGCCTGAAGACCGGAAGGTATCTTGTTGTGGATCAGGATCTCTTTTTCACTTGCCTGTATACTTGCAATATCCTCTATCTCGTCCGTTATCTGACTTATATTCAATACTTTGGGTGAATAATCAATATTTCCTGACTGAGATCTTGACCATTCCAGCAGATTCTCAATGAGTTGATGGATTTTTTTTGCCGATTCATTGATGATCCTGTTATACTTCTGGATCTCTTCCACTGTATAATCCATTGTGTTTCCGGATATTAATTCACTGAATCCAAGCAGGGCATTTAATGGATTTCTGAGATCGTGGCCGATGATAGAAAAGAATTTATCCTTGGTAACGTTCAGCTCCTTCAGGTTTTGTTCCGATTTCTTTAATTTCTTATTAGCAGCTTCAAGTTCCTGGTTTGTCCTGGTCAGCATCAGGTTTGTCTCACGTTTCAGACGTGTGCGTTTGGTGTTGATAAGCAACAGAGCACCGGTCAGGAAAATGATGATAACCAGGGATATGATACCGATCCTTGAACGATTCAGCCGGAGCTTGTTAATTTCGTTATCCTTTTTTAAAAGTTCAATTTCATTACGGAAACTTTCCGCATTATATTTTAATTCCAATTCTTGTATCTTCAGACGGGATTCCTCCGAACTGATACTGTCATTCATTTCATGAAACAATTCAAGGTATGCAAGTGCTTCCCCCGGTTCATTTTTATAGCTGTAATATTTATACAGATTATTATAAACATCCCTTTTGGACCTGATGGAACCGATAATTTCAGCATATTTAAGTGATTCCTGAAAAAATGGTAAGGATTTCTCCCGTTGTCCGGATGACATATAAGCTGCACCGATATTCACAAGGACAGTGGCAAGTTTGTTATAATCATTTAATTTTTCGCATATTTCCCTTGCCTCAAAGAAATATTCAAGTGCTTTGTCGTACTGTTCCAGTGAGACTGAAACTTCCCCCAGGTTATTCAGGGTTATGATGATGTTGTTGTCATTCTTCATTTTTCTGGCAATGTCGTAGGCCTGATGCAGGTATTCAAGTGCCTTGTCATATTCCTTCTTTTCACTGTAAACCCCGCCGATATTATTTGTAAGCATAAAGATGATTTCATCATTGCCAAGCTCATTGTATAATTGAAGCGCTTCTTCGAAATATTCCAGGGCCTGATCATAATTATGTGTCTGCAGGTGTACAGCTCCGATATTATTCAGTGAACGGGCAATGTCACTACTGTCCCCCAGCTCTGTTCTGAGTTGTAAAGCCTTTTGATAAAATTCAAGACTCCTGGCATAATTGCTGAGCATATAGTAGGCATTACCGGTCATATTCAGGGAATAGGCAATACGGTGTTTGTCTTCGGTCTTTTCGGAAATATTCAGTGCATGTGTGGCATATAAAAGACTCGTATCAAATGAGCGTTGCCAGTACAACTGTGATAAATCATTGAAAATATCAGCGCGGGTTGTGTCGTCAACCTTCCGTAATTGTTTAACAAGGCTGTCAATACGTGTGTCTGATTGAGACCTCAGCGGTACCAGGCTGAACGTCAGTATCGTAACAATAATAATAAATGTCCATCCCTTAGACATATCCGGCGCTTTAAAAAACACTAAAGTATAAATTCCTGATAAAATATAAATATGTTTTTATAATTAATAGGATGAGTAATCTCATACCCGTCTCCCAAAACTCACACTCCCAACTCACACTCACGACTCACGACTTATTCAGTCTTATCAATTTTGTCCCTGACCTCACTGGAAAGCGTTCCCTTATGCAAACGTGTTTCAATGATATCACCTGTTTTTACAGACCGGGTGTCTTTGAGGAGTTTTCCTTTCAGAAGCGTAATGGAATAGCCTCTTTCAAGAATCCTTTCAGGATCCAGACCCGTATTTGCCTGTTTGAAAAGATCAAGTTGATTTTTTTTCTTTTCCATAAAATTATGAACAGCAGGGGGAAGGGGGGAGATCAGGTTATTCAGTAATAAGGTGCGGGTATTGAGATAATTCCGGCCCGTTGATACGAATTGTTTAAATGATAACCGGGTATTATTTGAGAAAGTGTCAAGGAGACGACGGGTCAAGGAACCAATTTTTTCGGGGTAATAGTTCAGGTTATCTTTTTCATGTTCTGTTTTCATATTGATAATAGCGATGAACCGTTCCCTGTTTGATGCCAGCAGTTTATGGTTATGACCAATGAATGAACCGACCAGCCGTGTTAGTTTTGATTCGGATTGGGAAAGCATCAGGTCAAAATCCTGTGCCCTGCTGATCAGGAATTCAGCCAGTGCTGTCGGTGTCTTCAGCTTTCGATGGGATACCATGTCTGCGATGGTGTCATCCTGTTCATGTCCGATGCCGGTTAATACCGGCAGGGGGAACTGGGTGATATGGAAAGCAATGTTATAATTGTCGAATGTGCTCAGATCTGCTTTTGAACCGCCGCCACGGATAATAACAACGGCATCGAAAAAGCTTTCATACAGATATATTTTTTCAAAAGCTTTAATGATGCTGGCCTCAGCCTGTTCACCCTGCATGATGGACGGGAAAAGAAGACAGTAGAATTGATAACCATACGGATTATTTTCAAGTTGATTCATAAAATCTTTATATCCGGCTGCTGTTTCAGAAGAGATAACAGCAATTTTCTGGGGGACAAGGGTCAGGGGCAGATCTTTATTCATATTCATGACCCCTTCCTTCTGCAGTCGTGCAATAATCTCCTGACGTTTTCTTTCAATATCTCCCAATGTATAGGTAGGATCAATTTCTGTTATATTAAGGCTGTAGCCGTAGATTTCGTGAAATTCAACCTTTACACTGATAAGTATTCTGAGTCCCTCTTTGAGCTCATAACCGGTGGTTGTTTCAAAATATGGTTTCAGCATACGGAAAGTATAGGACCATATCGTTGCACGGGCTCTGGCGGTAATCCGCTCTGAATCCGGATCTTTTTCTATCAAATCAAGATAACAATGACCTGAAGCATTCATCTTCATCTCACTGATTTCAGCAATAATCCATATATTTTCAGGAAAATGGTCATGGATGATTGACTGAACTTCCAGGTTCAGTTCTGAAAGTTTTAATATGTGGCGGGCATGGTTATTGGTCATTCCTTGATAAATCTTCCTGAAACGGTCATATTTTCTGAAGTTATTCTGATCATATAGAGGCCGGGATTTATATCTACAAGTGAATCGATGTAAAGTCCGGTTTCGGTAAGGCTGATATTCCCTCCGGATAACCTGATCCTGCGTCCGGCTATATCAAAAATCTCCCATTCACGGACCTCATTGGGATTAAAGGGAAGGGTAATAAACAGGTGATACCCGGCCGGATTTGGATAAATAAGCAGATCGTTGAATGAAATGTTGGAAGCCTGGTCTGTAATGATATCATTTGCCACACCCAGGTTTGGGATTCCATAACCAATATAGTTATCGGGGTAGGGATTCATGGAAGATGATTGTTCCAGTACCTGTATGATTTCAAAATTTGAAAGTTCACGGAACTTTTGCCATAAACAGGCAGCAAGTCCGGCCATGACCGGGGAAGAAAAGGATGTCCCGCTGCCCTGGCCTATTGTGCCATCAATTTGCTG
>CAZRHW010000198.1:3849-5587 GCA_964599785.1 uncultured Bacteroides sp.
GTCGAAGGTCGGACCTTGCGAACTGAAAGGGGCATAGAAGCCATCCGGAGAAACGGCACCAACAGCCAGGACACTGTCACCATCGGCGGGAGCAGTAATATACTTCCAGATGTTGTTTCCTGAGTTCCCGGCACTGTTAACAACCAGCATACCTTTTGATGCTGCCATATCTGCTCCCCTTGTCACCATTGTAGTATTGCCATCCATATCTTCATAGGTGTAATTCTGGTGGTAATCATCGAACACTGAATAGCCAAGGGAAGAATTGATCACGTCTGCTCCGGCACTGTCGGCAAATTCAGCGGCAGCTATCCAGTTTGCTTCCTCTATACGGTATTCTGAAGAAACGTTTTCGGAACGGAGAAGCCAGAATAAGGCTTTTGGGGCTGTCCCGGTAAACTCACCCGCAATATACCCGCCGATGATCGATAATACTTTCATGCCATGGTCATGTTCACGGAAGACATCATTTCCGGCCTTTACAAAATCTTTTGTGCCGAGGATCTGTCCGTTCAGGCGCAGGCTTTCAAATGCGGGCAGGGAATCAACATTTTTAAATCCCCCATCCAGTATGGCAATGATCATATCCTGTCCTTTGTAGCCCTCATTATGCAGCTCTTCTCCATGATGTATCAGGATCTGCTGAATAGCCAGTCCGTAATCAAAAGGATTCATTTCTTCCTGGATACTGAGAGCTTTGCGGACTGGTTCTTCCGTAATGACTCCCCTGAATAATAATTCTGCAGAATCGATGAATGATTGTTGGTTAAGGAGTTGGATCAGAAGTGAATCATTGGTTTCGATAACAGCAGCATTGAACCATTTGCTTGTATATAAGACATGTCCACCCAGTTTGCGGATACTATCGGTATAAACAGGATTAACAGGAAGATCTGATTCCACGACAGGGATATCATAACGGATCCTTCTCTGTATTGCACGGTCTGACAGAAATTGTTGTGGATTACCGGTCTCAAAAGGTGTTCCATTTTTATCTGTAAAGGAAACCCAGCATTTGTACACAACCGAATCCTGTGCCATAACAGGATTGAACAATATCCAGCAAAGTAATAACAGGATGTTCCTCTTCATATCAAACAAAGATAATAGAGATTATTGTGTTATATAGTAAAAACGGCGCTATTGATAATTAATAAGCTGCAGCGGCAGTGTCATAACTATATTTTATAATTCAATTACTTTTCAGGAACAATATTCTCCAGATCCGGTTCAGGGATCGTACCCAGAT
Organism: uncultured Bacteroides sp.; assembly: GCA_964599785.1. Classification (GTDB taxonomy): domain Bacteria; phylum Bacteroidota; class Bacteroidia; order Bacteroidales; family SM23-62; genus LJUQ01. The sequence goes on from CAZRHW010000198.1 coordinate 5,099, forward strand.
TTTTTTCCAGTTCCTCCATGAATTTCATAACTTCCTCCTCAAGAACCGCATCATTTAAAACTTTACCATTCTCATAAAGAAGTTCGTATTTCAGCTGTCCGTCATCATCATAATAGTACCATGTTCCATCCGGTATATTTTGAATATACTGCCCGTCTATCAAAAGCTTGCCAAGGGCATTATAAATTTTATACGGGCCATTCAGTTCATTATTAATATAATGTGAGGAGAGACGTAATGTTGAGTCTTCATAGAACTGGAGCCAGTCACCGTGTTTCATGTCTGATTTCCAATCCAGCAATTCAGCAACCTGGCCATCCTGGTAGAACTTGGTTGACAGCCCGTTTTTCTGACCCTCCAGATATGTTTCTGTATAGGTGAGGGTATGCGAATAATATGAGTAATAATTCCAGATACTGTCTTTTTGGGTATGATAATACTTACCTTCTGCTGCAGGTTCACCGTTTCTGTAAAATAACTTTGTATAAA
>CAZRHW010000199.1:0-1482 GCA_964599785.1 uncultured Bacteroides sp.
CTTCCTCTTCCTCAAGAGGAGCACCGGACTCACCATATACACAACAATATCCCTTGCATTTTCCCAGATCACATGTAAACTTTGCCTGAATGAGATCAAGACTGACAATCTTGCTGTCTATTTCAAAAAGAGTTTGCATCTGTTTTCTTCAATTAGAAACCTGGACGGGAATTTAATGATAAACATACAAATTTGGCCTGGTTTCATGCCGACAAATGTAGTTAAATCATCTGCACCTGTAAATACTTTTTAAAGATGATCTTCAATAAGATTAATCAGATAATGAATATGGAATGAAAATAACCATTAGCATTGGTCAACCTATTTTTATTATTTTTATATAAGGAAAAATTCTCTTCCTTCTCAAAACATATTTCTATACTATGAGAATTTTTACTTTTATATCGGTTTTATTTTTCTCTGCTGAAACCTTCTCCCAGATAAGAATTGTTGAAGATACTGCTGTGTTTAAATTACTGACAAAAGGTGTAAATCTGATATATAACTATGAATTCACACAAGCAGAAATTATTTATGATTCAATAGCTGAAAGACTTCCCGGTCATCCGGTATTACCATTTTATAAAGGTTTGGTTTATTACTGGAAAAATACCCCGGTGATTCCCGGGGGAGCCGGATCAGAAGACTTTGTGCGAAGTATGGAAGAAGTTATCAACCTGAGTGATCTGATGCTTGAAAAAAATAAAGATGATATTGAAGCATTATTCTACAATCTGGCTTCAAGAAGTTTCATCATTCTGTATTATGCCGATAATGGTCAGCCGGCAAAAGTTATAGTTCATCTGGGAAGTATTTACCGCGGCATCATGAGTGCTTTTTATGTTCAGGATCAATTTAAGGACTTTTACTTTTATACAGGATTATATAATTATTATGTTGAAGCATACCCGGAAGCTCATCCGGTTTATTATCCCTTTACACTCCTCTGTAGACGGGGAGATAAAGAACAAGGATTGGAAATGCTGGATTACGCATTCCATCATGCATTTTTTATGAAGCCTGAAAGTGCAAATTTTTTGGCAATCATCTATCTCGCATTTGAAAACAACTCTTCCAGAGCACTTTATTATATGAGGACATTGCATGAAAGCTTTCCTGATAACCATTTCTTTCTTTCGAGATATGCGGAATTATTGTTAATGAACAAGGACTATACAATTGCCAAACCAGTTATCGATTCCTTATTTTTGCTGGATGATTTTAATGTTATGAAAGCTTATGTTTTCAGGGGGGTTTATGAAGAATTTTATAATAAAGATCCGGAAAAAGCAAAAGACGATTATCTTAAAGGTGTTGAATTATCTGTACCTTTTGGCCCCCGCGCTGATTACCAGGTAGCCTATGCATATATCGGATTGAGCCGTTATTACAGAGATAAAGGAGAACCGGCACAAGCAAGGAAATATTATAAATTAGCAAAAGAGAGCATTTCCTATCCTTACGTATATGAAAATTACTGAT
>CAZRHW010000199.1:1582-5581 GCA_964599785.1 uncultured Bacteroides sp.
AAACAAACAGAAATGAATTTTAATAAAATTACTTATTTCCTTATCTTACTTGCTCTTACAGCTCATCCATCGTGCAAAAGCAAAGAAAAGATTCCCGGCAGCAATCCCGTCAGTGAAAAAATAACTGTTAAGGATGTTGCTGAATCCAATAATGAATTTGCGTTCAACCTTTATAAGAAGTTTGGCGAAGATCCTCCCAACCTGGTATTTTCTCCATACAGTATTTCATCCGCACTGGCTGTCACTTATGCGGGTGCCAGAGGCAAGACGGCCTTCGAAATGTCTGAAGTTCTCTGGTTCCCGGGAGACCAGGATATATTTCATCCTGTTTTCAAGGCTTTTACCGATAGTATACTGGTATCCGCAAAAGAAAAAGGCACTGAAATGAATATCGCCAATGCTTTATGGGTACAGGAGGATTACCAGCTGGTCCAGAGTTTTATAGATCTGGCTGCAGCATACTACAATGCAAATGCAGAGAATGTAAACTTCAAAACTTTTGATGACCAGGAAAAAAGCCGTCAAAAGATCAATCAATGGGTTGAGAAGAAAACAAATGATAAAATCAGGGAGTTGATTCCCCAGGGGATTCTGAACGAACTTACACGAATGGTCATCACCAATGCCATCTGGTTCAATGGTAACTGGTTGAATCCTTTTGAAAAATCAAAAACAACTCCCTCAATATTTCATATCACGCCGAACAGAACCGTTACAACTGATTTTATGCATCAGGAAAAGGAAACCGGGTATTATAAAGATGATGAAGTTCAGGCTATTGAATTACCATATAAAAATAATAAATTATCTATGATCATTATCCTGCCTGAAGAGATTGAGGGATGGAAGCTCATTGGAAGAATCCTGACCGGTGAAAGACTGGAGGTCATCTATAAAGGAATTCAAGTGCACAAAATTAATATGTCAATACCAAAATTTTCATATGAAAGCGAATTCAAGCTAAAACAAATCCTTTACAGTATGGGGATGGAACAAGCATTCACCAATGATGCGGATTTTTCAGGAATGACAGCGGAAAATGACCTCAGAATCGATGATGTTATCCACAAAGCATTTATTGAAGTCAACGAAACAGGTACGGAAGCTGCCGCTGCTACTGCCGTGACAATGGCCCTGAAAACTGCACTTGAAGAAGAGGATATTATTCAATTTATTGCCGATCATCCTTTTTTATATTTAATAATTGACAAATCAACCGGAGGAATCATTTTCATGGGTAGGTTCGTCAATCCGGAATAATTTATTATATTGCCTTTCATGAGGTATTCTCCCACCGATATAAAATCAAATCCGGGATTTGTACTCCTTGATGTTCTGAACTATGACGGCGTCCTGGTTTTTACACGAAAATATACCAGGAAAAATACCCGAAGTATGATCTTCTTTTATTTTTTTCTGATCGGCACATTATTACTTCTTGTTGGTTCCATGGTTTATGGAATGGTTACTCATAACCGTGCATTTCTTGGTATTCTTAAACAATATTTTTACGGTCTGATCATTTCTTTCTCAATTATCATACCTGTTCATGAAATTGTTCATGGAATCATGTATGTCCTTTTAGGAGCAAAAAAAATACTTTTTGGAGCTGAGCTTAAGCAATTTGCCTTTTATGCGGTTGCAGATGAATTTGTAACTGGCAGAACAGGTTTTTATATTCTCGCAATATCCCCGTTCCTCGTTATCTCTCTCCTCAGCCTTGCGGGTTTTATCTTTGTCAGGGGAGTGGCAAGTTATACTTATATATCAATGTTGTTTTTTCATACTACGATGTGTATCGGAGATTTTGCCCTGATGAGTTATTACGATATCAATAAGGATAAGGAGATCTATACATTCGATGATGTCAAAAGCAGGATTTCTTATTTTTATTATAAAAAAAAGTAAGCCTTTCCCACGCTGTCCTTGAATAATTACTTCCTGCCCTTGTGTACCCCCGCAATGAAATGGTCCACGCACTTCTTAATATCCTGATGATAACCCCCTTCCAGTACTGCAAAGACATGTCTGAATTTTTCACCCAGTCTGAAACCACATTCCGAATATCCTTTTATAGTATAACCAAGACCGAGTAAACGATCCCTTTCATATCCGTCGAAGCCGGCCGATACACCAACAACATCCGGATCGAATAGTTCTGCACGTGCAATCGCATGATCGACAGCATCCAGAAACCGCTCATCACCGCTGCCGGCAGGTAAAGGGATATTAATGGTATAATTTTTCCCGGGACCTTCCCCTGTTTCAAACACCTCACCCGTCCAGGGATATGTATACTGCTGATGGATAGAACAAAACAACACCCTGTTGGAGGAATAAAATATTGATTGGGTACCATCGCCATGATGTCCGTCAATATCGAGTATAAAGACTTTTTTACTCTCAAGAACAAGTTTTTGTGTTGCAATTGCAATATTATTGAACAGGCAGAAACCATCGGCACGTTCAAACTTGGCATGATGCCCCGGGGGCCTTACAACTGCAAAATCATCCCTTTCGGAAGCCAGAACAGTCAATCCAACTGCAAGGCACGCAGCTTCATAACTTTCCGGAGTTACCTCTACCTCCGCTAGCATACCACCATTCATGCAGGCTTCTCTTATTTGCTCTTTATATTCCTCACTATGTACCAGCGTAATATACGCTTCTCCATCATACACGGCGTCCTTTATTGTATCTTTTAAATCCATAATTCGGTATGGCCCTTCTCCAAAACTGTTGGGATTATGTAATAAAAACTTACGGTTGAATAAAATATTCATGGTTTTTTAGTTGTCAATTCGGTAGTTAATTCAGTAGTTAATTCAATTGTTGATTCAGTGGTTAATTCAATTGTTGATTCAGTAGTTAATTCAATTGTTTATTCAGTGGTTAATTCGGTTGTTTATTCAGTGGTTAATTCAATAGTCTATTCTGTTGTTAATTCTGTTGTGCTATAACAGCGGAACACGTCTTCAGAATCAGTGTCATCCTGAACTTGTTTCAGGACCTTCTAGGATTAAGTTCAAGTACTTCGTAAGAAGGTCCTGAAACAAGTTCAGGATGACATTGTACTGAATTGGGATATACCTTTAACCTCCAATTTTCCCCTTTTTACTTTTTCCTTTTGCCTTGCTTCCTATTCATACCTCAGTGACTCGGTCGGATTCTTTGTCGCGGCTGAGTATACTTTCCATCCTGTCGTAATCGCTGCTACGATAAAAATCAATATGATTGGGATCAGATAGCAAAGAATGGAAATATCGGTAAAAACTTCCCATATACTTTCCATCATCATTTTTGACATGAAAAATCCCGATAGGCTCCCAAAAATACATGCTATGACAAGCATGACCAGGTATTCCCTGTTCAGAACCTTTAAAATGCGGGGAACAGAAGCTCCCATTACTTTTCTTACTCCTATCTCTTTTGTCCTGCGGATGATACTCAGTGAGACCAGTGTATATAATCCGATGGCAGACATTATTGTGGCAATGAAAGCAAGGAAAATATAGACGTTTTTAATGTTTTTATTGATATCCCTTGCCTCATCCATCTCATCATCCTGAAAAACACCTTCATAAGGATAGTTTGGAACCAGTTCTTTCCACTCGCTTTCAAGATACTGGTTTACTTCTCTCAGATTTTCCTCTGATGCCCTGACAACAAGGGTTCGCATTCTATCATTAACGCCCCTCCGGAACATCATTGGCTCTATTTTTGACCAGAAACCATATAGATAAATGTTCTCCATAACTCCAACGATATTCAGCGGAACTGTATCGTTCATCATAACACGCTGTCCTACAGGATTTTGTAAACCATACTCTTCAACAAACTTCTTGTTAACGATAATCGAATATTCTTTGTCGGTCTGTTCAAGTTCAGGCGGGAATTCTCTGCCATTGATCAGTTTTAATCCCATAGTCTGAAAATAGTCATCCCCGATATCCAGAGCCCTTACCTCAAATCTTACACCCTGATATTCCACAGAACGGA
>CAZRHW010000200.1:0-5569 GCA_964599785.1 uncultured Bacteroides sp.
GAGAACGGGAAATGAGGCAGGAGAATGGTCAATGCTGGATTACCAGGGGAATCCTTCCGAACGGTTGAAGGAAACAGCACGGATTGCTTCCATCGTGGAAGAAAATGGGGCATTCTTCAGCAATGCATGTCCTGTCTCATCATCTGTTACCATTATTCTCAGTCCCGAAACAATGCTTGTAGAAGACAGGCAAAACCAGTTCGGAGATATCCCGGGAAGGAGTTCAAACGCCCATATCTTGTCAGCGCTTGCGTTTTATGAAACCCTGTCTGAGATGGGTATTTCCCCGGGAATAAAACAGGCTGATGATTTTAAGTGGTCAGAAATAAAATCAGAGCCTAAAGTAGCGATCCTTCCTAACTTAACATGCATACCATCTTATCTTGTTACTGACCTTGAAACTTTTGTCCGCAATGGTAATAAACTGATCATCATCGGACTGTCGGGATATTTCGATGAACACGAGAATAATGTAATCCAGACGGGATATCCACTTCAGAATCTGGTTGGAGGGACCATCAAGGAGATAAAATTGGTACGGGAGATATTTCCTTATAAGTTGTATGATATGAATGATGATTTACCTGTTCATATGTGGGAAACTGAAATCCTTCCGACCACAGGCAAGGTTGAGGGTAAATCTGGTGAGAAAGTCATTGCACTCAGGAATCAATTCGGAGAGGGAGAAGTATTATGGATCCCGGCCATGATCGGACTGGGAGCATGGCTTGATGATAACGAACCACTTGCAGAATTACTGATTAATGAAGGATTATTATACCTAGACAAATTTTCTTTCGGGGGCCATTATCCCGGCGTATTTATGAAAGTGCTGGAAAATGGGAATGAGTATTTATTTGTAATAGTCAACCAAAAAGATGACGATATGGATATTTTAATCCGGCCACTGGATTATCAGAAAACACAGTTTCTTTATGGTGAAATGATATCCAAAGTTCCTGAGACAATCCATATAGAAGGACGGGAAACACTGGTTTTCAAGTACAAAACTGATTAATAAACTTCATCCCATTCGGAAATATAATAAACCACAAAGGTACACAAAGGGTATCTCAAAGGAACACTAAGGTTGGCGACAATGCTCCTTTGTGTAACTTTGTGCAATCCTTTGGGTTCATTTGTGGTTAAAAGATAATAAATTATGAAAATTAAAAACTTAGTATAAAGTACTTATAATACTATAACATGTTTGCAGCGGTAATCAATAAATACAAAACAATAAAATGGCAGGAAGTGCCCACTCCCAGGCCCGGCACATCTGAAGTACTGATTAAGGTGTCTTATGCCAGTATTTGTGGAACCGATCAGCATATATTTTCGGGTGAATTTCATCCAAGGACCAAATTACCGCTTATACCCGGTCATGAATTTACAGGAGTGGTAGAGACGGTTGGTAAAGATGTGGAGAATTTCCGTGAAGGAGACAGGGTAGTTGTTGATCCAATCATTTGGTGTGGCCAGTGTGATGCATGCAGGGCAGAACATTATCCTGCATGCACTTCTTTGAAGCTTGTGGGTGTTGACCTGGATGGCGGATTTGCAGAGTTCGTTTCCGTGAAGGAGAAAATGTTGTATAAAGTACCGGAAAATGTTCCGGATGATCATGCAGTACTGGTAGAACTGTTTTCGATAGGTTTTCATGCATGTAACAGGGCAGCTGTTAAAGAAAATGATACCCTGGTAATCTGGGGAGGAGGAAAGGTTGGGAATGCTATTCTGCAGGCTGCAAGTACAATTACGAAAAATATAATAATTTTTGTTGACATCCTGGAAAATCGCCTGAAAAGGGCAAAGCAGGTGTATCCGGGGATTATTACCCTGAATGCCTTGAATACCGATCCTGTGCAGGAAATCAGGGAAGCTACCAGGGGGAAAGGGATCGACATAGCTTTTGAGGCGGTTGGACATGCACATCTTAAGGATAACATGATACATCCGGTAAGGGGTTGTGTTCAGAGCATACGTGGGGGTGGAACTGTTTGTGTCCTGGGGCTTGCTGATGAACCTGCTCCTTTAGTTATGAAAGAGTTGATATGGAAAGAAGCCAGGATCATAGCCAGCAGGGTCAGCCATGGTGAATATAGCAAAACCCTTGAACAACTATCAAAGGGAAACCTGAAACCGGGAGATATGATCACTTCAGTCATCCACCCACGCGAAACGCAAAAAGCTTTTGAACTGCTTCAAACAAGGCCGGAGGAACATCTGAAGATTCTGTTGAAATTTTAGAATCCGGTTAACAACCGGACATTTCTACATCACCCAATATTATTGAAACTGCCGATTAACAATTGGCAGAATTTATCTTCTGTATTTCAAGTCCATTGCTAAATTTCCACACAAACTTCCAGCATGCCCTCCCGGCAGGGACAAGGGGGCAACCAGTAACCCGCAACATATATTGTACCCTGCCCTTTGTGACTTTTCCGTAGCTTCAGCCTTAGCCTCAACCTTAACCTCAGCCTCATCCTCAACCTTAACCTCAGCCTCATCCTCAACCTTAACCTCAGCCTCATCCTCAGCCTTAACCTCAGCCTCAGCCTCATCCTCAGCCTCAGCCTCAGCCTCATCCTCAGCCTCAGCCTCAGCCTTAGCCTTCTTCTAACTATTCATACCTGAGTGTCTTTGCAGGGTTTGTACTAGCCGACCTGATTGTATGATAGGCTATTGTTATCAAAGCAATGGTAATTGAAAGTGTTCCTGAAATAATAAAAATCATGAAATGAATACTGGTTTTATAAACGAAATTATTCAGCCAGAATCTCATAATGAATATAGCAACCGGAACTGAGATAATGAATGCACCAATAATCAGTTTTGTAAAATCAGTTGAAAACAGATAGACTATTTTGGATACAGATGATCCCAAGGCCTTTCTTATTCCGATCTCATGTATTTTTTGATGTGTACTGTAAGAAGCAAGGCCAAACAAACCGACACAGGCGATCAAAATTGCAAGAATTGTGAAAATCGTAAATATTTTTCCTGAGGCCTTGTCATCCTGATACATGTTATTAATGTACTCATCATGAAAAAAGTATGAAAATGGTTGTTGTGGAAAAAATTCAGTCCATTTTGCTTCAATATTGGCCAATGTTTCGGACCAATCGGTCGAATTAGCTCTGATATACAGGAAAGTACCAAATCCATTAGGTCCCGACATACTTTGAAGAACAAAAGAATTCAGATCATCATGCAAAGAGTTATAATGAAAATCCTCAATGATCCCAATTACAGTGAATTCACGTAAAACATAGCCACCTCCGGTATCAACCGGTTCAATAAGTTTTGCACCAATGGGTTGCTTAAGACTGAATTCACTTGCAGCTAACTGATTGATAATGACAGAAAGACTATCATTATACTCCCTGGAAAATCCCCGCCCTTCAATAAGCTTTAGTCCCATCGTTTCAATAAAATCTTCGTCTACAACCATACCCCTGGATGTGATAACATCAGAACCATATTCTTCTGCCTGAATCATGAATCCGAAATAAAATCCACCTGTAATTTGAGTGTTTGAGGTAGTTGCACTGATTACACCTGGTATCTTCAGAAGTTCCTGTTTAATAGATTCCCTGTTATTAGGTAATAAATTACTGCGAATCACGAGGATATTTTCCTTGTAGAATCCGAGTTGTTTATCCTGAAGGTAGTTTAATTGACTGTAAATCAGAAGCGTAAAAGAAATCAGTGAGATGGAAAGAAAGAACTGAAATATGACCAGTCCTTTCCTTGTCAGGATACCTGTCTTTGAGGTGGAAAATTTACCTTTCAGGATATTAACCGGTTTGAATGATGACAGTACAAATGCCGGATAACTTCCTGAGATTATTCCGACAATAATTGTAAATCCAAATAAAACTGGTAATGTAAAAAGATCCAGATATTTAATTGTAAGGTGTTTCCCGGCAAGGTTGTTAAATGACGGGAGGGCCACTTCGACAAACAGCAAAGCGAAGATAAGGCTAATGATAGTGAGGAGGATGGATTCGGTCATAAACTGACCGATCAGCCTTAATCTTTCAGAGCCAACAACTTTTCTTATACCAACTTCTTTGGCTCTTTCTGATGACCGGGCGGTAGAGAGATTGACAAAATTGATTGAAGCGATGATGAGAATAAAAAGAGCAACAGAGATCAGAATAACCACATAATTTATATTGCCATTGGTATCAAGTTCATTATTCAGATGAGAATGGAGATGAATACTTGCGAGGGGTTGAAGAAAATATTCGTATCCATTGCCTGCTGCAATGTAGTCATCATATGAAATTCCCATCCTGGCCTGGATCTGGCCGGCTGCATGCTGGCGAAGCAGTTCAGGTATTTTTGCTTCAACTGCCCTGGCTTGTGTACGGTTTTCAATAAGAAAATAAGTATAAACAGAAAAAGTAATAAAACTGGGCTGTTGGAGGAATCCAGCTCCATTCAAACCTCCAATAAAATCAAAATGGAAATGAGAGTTTTCAGGAACATCTTCGCAAACACCAATCACCTGCAATTCACCGAAAGGTGCAGTCAGTGTTTTACCGATCGGATCATCATCACCAAAATATTTTCTGGCAGTCGTTTCTGTCAGGATTAATTCCAGTGGATTACGTAGAACATTTTCCGGATTTCCCTGCAAAAGACGGATCGAAAAAAAATCGAAGAAATTACTATCGGCCAGCATAAAGCGACTTTCATTGAATGTCTTGTCTTCATATGTAATTGGTGTCTCACCCTGTCCTTGAAAAAGACGGATTAAACCTTTGATTTCCGGCATTTCCAGGAGCATGACAGGCCCCAACGAATGAGGTGAAAGAGCATAATCTACCTGCGTATCCGGATAGTACCTGTGAAGCGCAAGCCGGTAGATCTGATCCGCCCGATCATGAAATTTGTCATATGAAAATTCGTCCTTTATATGTAAAAGGATCATAAAACAACAAGCCAGGCCAATAGCCAGCCCGAAAATATTTACTATTGAAAAAAGTTTGTTCCTGAAAATATTTCTCAGGGCAACGAGGAAATAATTCCTAAACATGTTGAATCGGATTTGAGGTGGTTTAGAATAAATTTGCATTCTCAAAAATCGTTCCTATTAAAGGATATTATCTACTGATTCCTCATGTCACAATCATAAACATCAAATAATCAATTAGATGACTAACTGAGGAGGATTGATCTTAAAGGGCGAAGAGTGTACGAATTCGTACACTATAGTACGGTTTCTATTTAAGTACTATTCCGATCCAAAAGTCTGCATGATGGCATTTATAATATTAGAGAAGATTGGCTTTTTCTTAATTAAATAGTTTGGGATTGCTTGTCAGGATGTATCATCCTCATTGATTCAAAGAAATAGTTTTAATAGCTTTTTTTTGAAACCATTAATTTTTTAATAAAGAATCCCGAAAGAAGAATTATTCCCATGATAATGATAATTAGCGGAGAACTGGTCAGGTCAAGCTTCAAAGACAGGTATAATCCTGCACATGCGGATAAAATCCCTGCACCAAGAGCAAGTAATATTCGCCGGCTCCATTCTTTTGCGAACAATGCT
>CAZRHW010000201.1:0-5566 GCA_964599785.1 uncultured Bacteroides sp.
ATTATTTCAAGGTTCGTACAGGGCAGAAAATATGATTGATCAGACTCAAATTTCTGTTGCTCTATAAAATATTCTATTTCTTTTTTTCCCAATACTGTTCCCTTGTTATAGGGATTGATATAAAACAATATATCATCTATCCCGCTATCAGGAATACCTGATATTCCAGGGTCATCTTTGTAGGCTACAATGAAGTTTTTAGGCAGATTGACTCCATACAGAGGCAATCCTATTTTATGTGCAACAACCAGGTAAAGAATGGCAATGGAAATCGGATTACCTCTTTTTTTTTCAATTACCTGGTTAATATATGAATTCTGTGGATTGTAGAAATTGGTAGTATTTTTTGAAAAACCATGAATTTCAAAAAATATATGGTTAATTACTTTTACCTTTTCAAGGGCTGTAAGATTTTCATTTAATTCCAGCCAGACATCTTTTTTTATTCTTTCGAGCGGCTCATTGACTTCTTCATAAGTCAGGTCGGGAAACTGAAACCTGGCAATGAGCCAGGCTCCTTCCAGAAGATCTTTGTGACCCGTATTTATCCAGATTTTCAGATCTTTTATGGTGCCTTCTATTTGTATCTTTTGTATCAGACTTTCAAGTCTTTCCTGAAATACCTGATCCAATGTATTCTCCCATGCCTTTTCCAGTTCGGGAATGACTGACGGACCCTGCTTCAATAAACTGGCTGATACCGTTGTGTAAATATCTATATTCGGATCATCCAGAAGTGTAATCAAAGCCTGTATTTCTTTAATGTTTTTATCCAATTTTTAATGCCAAAATATTCGTTTCAGTTTTTCAGCTTACAAATATAGTAATTATATGTATATCAATTGTTAACGATTTATCAACCATAAAATTCCTATAATCAGACGCTGTTCCATAATAAAATGATGTATTTTTGTTCCCTCGCTCTTAAAATGTAATAAATCTTATAATTATGAAAAAACAAAGAGTCACTGTTATTATTTCAGCAATTGCTATTTTCATTTTTCTCCTGATTTTTGGAAACCGGATGTTTAGTATTATCAAGCCTGGTGAAAGGGGAGTAGTTTTTCAGACTATCAGTGGATATCTGGATAAAGAACATATCAGGCAGACAGGCCTGGTTGTTATCGCACCCTGGAATAAATTGTTCATATATGATGTAAAAGAACAGCAAAGCCAAGAGACAATGGATGTCCTCGACAAGAACGGAATGTCCATTAATGTAGATGTGACTATCAGGTTTAATCCTCTCTACAATAAAATTGGAGATCTGCATGAAATATTCGGGGTGAATTATTCAAACACACTCATTATTCCGGAAGTCCGGTCATCTGTAAGGAAGGTGACGGGACGGTACACTGCGGAAGAGATCTATTCAACAAAGCGAAATGAGGTTGAATCCACCATTATTGATGAAACAAAGAATATTCTGAAGGAAAATTTTATTGATATGCGTGCTTTACTGATCCGTTCTATCAATTTGCCAGCGGATATTAAGTCTGCCATAGAAAACAAACTGACAAGGGAACAGGAGTCGCTTGCCATGACATATATAAATGAGAGGGAGAAACTGGAGGCTGATCGTAAACTCATTGAGGCACAAGGGATTGCCAATTATAACCGGACTATCAGTGCCAGTCTGACGGACAAAATAATTACCCTCCGCGGCATAGAAGCAACATTGCTAATTGCTGAATCTCCAAACACAAAAATAATTATTATTGGAAGCGGGGAAAAAGGATTACCATTAATCCTGGGAGGACAATAATCAGGATTTGAAAATCAGAAGGCGGATTTATGAGTGCTGATTTCTGAATGTCGAATTCTGAGTACTGATTAGTCAATGCCTGAATGCTGAATTAATTACTGTGAGATATTTAATATTACGAAATTCACAATAACAGGTAATTCATTTTTATATGATCCAACGAATTCAGACTTTATATCTGTTATTAGCCCTCATTTTGACCTTCATGTTATTTTTTTTACCGGTTGCAGAATTGCTTTCGGGCAATAATCAATTGCTGGAGTTTAAAAGTTCAGGATTATTCGATGCTGAAACTGATGAAATAATTATTCAGACAGTACCTGTTACGATACTTTTAGCTGTCGTTACTTCCCTTTATTCCTTTGGGATTTTATTATATAAAAGACGAATATTACAGGGCAGGATTTGTATGCTCAATATTTTACTGCTGGTTGGATTAGCCGGACTGTTATTTTTTTACCTGAATTTTGTATTCAGGAGAGTTGATATAACCGGATCCAGCTTTCGAATAGGGGCATTATTCCCTGTCATTTGCATTATCCTTACATACCTGGCGTACAGAGGAATTCACAGGGATGAAAAGATTGTCAGATCTGCTGACACGATAAGGTGACAATTCCGGAGGCTTTATTTGTGAGCAATGATCACCAGGTTGTTATAATCGGTGATCTTTTCACAAAAATGACATCTAAGGGAAACAGGTTGTTTTGATACTACCTCGTACTTCGTTCTTACCGGTTCATGATTTGTAATGCAAGCCGGATTAACACATTTAACGATGCCTTCAATATAATCCGGGACTTCCACGACCTTTTTTTCCACCACCTCATAGTCACGGATCACATTAATTTTAGCCTCAGGGGCCACCAGCGCAATTCGATCCAGATCATCTTTCCTGAAAAAGACTTCACTTAATTTGATGATTGCTTTCTTTCCCAGTTTTTTGCTTTCAAGGTTGGTTCCGAAGGTGATCTGATTTTCAATATTTGCTAATCCAAGAATATTGATCACATTGAATAATAATCTTGCCGGGATATGATCTATTACAGTACCATCTTTGATGGCACTTACTACCAGTTGTTTTTTTTCTTTCATTTTGAATAATTTGTGAACGTGTATGGCATACAATGTTATTTGAGTCCGAGAATGGAAGTTATAATGGCCATTCTCGTATAGACACCATTCAGAGCCTGGGTAAAATAATAAGCTTTACTGTTTTCATCCACATCTTCATTGATTTCGTTGACCCTGGGTAAAGGATGAAGGATCTTAACAGTATCCTTGGTATTTTCGAGCATATTGTTTCTCAATACATAAGCATTTTTAACTTTTTCATATTCGATAGGATCAGAAAAACGTTCTTTTTGAACCCTGGTCATATATATGATATCGGCGTGTGAAATGATATCTGTAAAATCCTTATGCTCATAATACCTGAGACCAAGCCTGTCAAGATACAACTTATATTCATTAGGCATTTTCAACTCGTCAGGCGAAATGAAATTGAAAGTGGTTCTGAATTTTGACATAGCCATAAGGAGAGAATGGACCGTTCTTCCATATTTCAAATCACCCACTAAAAATATGTTCAGGTCATCGAGTTTATTCTGGGTTTTCCTGATGGAATACATATCAAGAAGTGTCTGGGTTGGATGCTGGTTTGCTCCATCCCCGGCATTGATCACCGGGACATTAGATACCTCACTGGCATATCTTGCGCTTCCTTCCAGTGGGTGTCTCATGACGATAAGATCGCAATAGTTTTGGACCATTCTGATCGTATCATGAAGGGTCTCGCCTTTGGTAACACTTGTTACACCTGCATCGGCAAAACCGAGTATTTTACCGCCAAGACGGTTTACAGCACTTTCAAAGCTAAGCCTTGTCCGGGTAGACGGTTCAAAAAACAAGGTAGCAACTACATAGCCAAGAAGCAGGTTTTGATTAGGATTCTTTTCAAACTCCGCTGTCAGATCAAGGATACGCAGATACTCTTCCTTTGAATAATCATTGATTGAGATGAGGCTTTTTCCGACCATTTTATTATTTGTTTGTTGATTGAGATATTGATTTATTTTATTTGTATTTCGGATATCCTTCTTATGATTCCCCTGTTTTCATTTCATGTTCTGTTCACTTACATATGATAAGTTTGATTGCGAATGATAAGATCTCAATGTATTGAAGATTAAATAAATAACTTTTTTTTGATATACTTTTTAGTTCGTCATAAAAATAATCACCTTACATGATATACTTGGTGATTGTTAATAATAATTCATAAATTAATAACATTTACAGGTGTCGCTTTAAAAATTGTATGTTTGAGTCCGCTACGAAAATTAATTTTTTGCCACTCATGTTTTAATATATCGACAGCTTTTTTTGAACCGTATTATGTCTTAATCTTGTTTTTTATCGAGAGGTTCAACTATAATATTATCAAGCATTTTAAATTGATTCATGACACGTGGGATCTTATTTTTTCTGATACTAATCTCTATCTGAGCCATGTGCTCATATTTTTGTGAGATCACATCCAGTTCGGTCTCACCGATGATTTTCATTACATTGTTTATATCCTTATAATCAAAACAGATCCTGTATCTTTCTTTATGTATCATTTTTATCACAGATGCATGATCCAGTGCATTTGCTGCCGCATTCTTATATGCCCGGATCAGACCTCCTTTTCCCAGCAACACTCCTCCGAAATATCTGATTACCATGACAAGTATATTTGTCAGTTTTCGTGAAGCGATCTGGTTGAATATTGGTTTTCCTGCAGTATTAGCAGGCTCTCCGTTGTCATGCATACGGTACTCATTTCTTTTCATGCCCAGGATATAAGCATAACAATGATGTTGTGCACCATGGTGTTCTTTTTTCAACCGGGTAAGTATTTCGTTTATTTGTTCGGTGGTTGATACGGAGAAAGCAAATGCTAAAAATTTACTTCCCTTTTCTTTGTATAATCCTGTTGAAGGCCCTGCGATCGTGAGGTATTCATCACTATTTTTCATACACCTGGAATTTCAGGTAGAATATATCATTTCTTATTATGGAAGAAGCATATAACGAAAAGGAAATAAAAAAAAACAGGTTCTGATATGAACCTGTTCTTTTGTTATCAGATTTTAAGTTTTTTCTCAATTTCATCAACCTGCAGCCGGAACCGCTTATCTGTTTCCATCAGATTATTAACAGTTTTACAGGCATGAAGCACTGTGGCATGATCTTTACCGCCAATCTGTGTGCCAATTGTTGCGAGGGAAGCCTTGGTAAGGTTTTTTGAGAAGAACATGGCTACCTGTCTGGCCTGTACAATCTCACGTTTTCTGGTTTTTGACTGAATTTGATCCAGCGGAATACTGAAATAGTTACAGACAATTTTTTGGATATAATCGATTGAAATCTCCCGCTTTGTGTTCTTAATCAGTTTATCGATCATATCTTTAGTAAGGTCCAGTGTAATCTCCTTTTTATTAAGCGTCGATTGGGCTAATAATGAGATTAAAGCACCTTCCAGTTCCCTGATATTGTCTGAGATGTGAGTGGCAATATATTCCAGCACATCGTCGGGAAGTTCAATACCGTCTTTATAGATTTTATGCTTCAGGATAGCTATTCTTGTTTCAAAATCGGGGGTTTGGAGGTCAGCCGAAAGGCCCCACTTGAAACGTGATAAAAGCCTCTGTTCCAGTCCCTGTAATTCAACGGGTGGTTTATCTGAAGTAAGGATAAGCTGTTTACCTGATTGGTGCAAATGATTAAAAATATGAAAAAAGGTGTCCTGTGTTT
>CAZRHW010000202.1:0-5533 GCA_964599785.1 uncultured Bacteroides sp.
ACAGCCCGACGACAACACACTTGATCCCCAGGCTTATAAAAGAGGTACCATTGAGCTGTTCCGTCTTGCCAGGAAAAGGTTCGGCGATAAAATTGAACTTCTCCATGATATCCATGAAAGGCTGGAGCCCATGGATGCCGTTGACCTGATCAAAAAGTTAGAGGAGTACAGGCCCTTCTTCATTGAAGATCCTTTCTCACCTGAAAATACAGGATGGTTCCGCATGTTGCGCCAGCATACCTCCGTCCCCATCGCCATGGGTGAATTGCTGAATAACCCGCATGAGTGGGTAGAGCCGATGACGGAGCGACTGTATGACTTCATACGTATCCATATCTCCCAGATCGGGGGGATCACCCCGGCTATGAAAGTAGCCCGGCTGGGAGAATGGTTCAATGTAAGGACGGCATGGCACGGGCCGGGTGATACTTCACCAATCGGACATGCTGCCAATGCACATATCGACCTGGCCATCTGGAACTTCGGCATCCAGGAAATGGTTCATTTCAATGACCTCACCAGGGAAATTTTTCCCGGTACACCTACTGTCGAGAAAGGGTATATGTTTGTCAATGAGGCACCCGGACTGGGAATCGACATTGACGAGGAAAAAGCAAAAAAATATCCCCTTCCAGACTTCGATTATAACTGGACGCAGGTAAGGAAAGCGGACGGGACACCGGTGAGGCCTTAGAATGATTCAGAGCATTGTCCTGCTCGACCGTCTTCATACACTTTCCTCTGGTATTAAACGCATAAAATACATAATCCGCAAGGAACCTGGTAATTTTAAAACTGCACCTGATATTCTTATTTTATCAATTGTTTTTCTGGCAAGATTACAGTATCTTATCCTGGTGTAATAAAATTGTTTTATTATGAAATATTCAAACTCCTTTTTACTACCGGTTTTTTGTGTTTTTATTCACATATTCATATCCGGCAGTTCATCAGGCCAAACTATAACAGTAAGTGGTAATATCTCAGCAGATACATCCTGGACGGCGGATACTGTTCAAGTCACAGGCGATATTACGGTTCTTGATAATGTTACCCTGACAATCCTGCCCGGGACTGTTGTCCGGTTCCAGGACTATTACAAGTTCAGCGTGCTGGGGACTTTGATTGCTGTTGGATCAGCCAGTGATTCCATCCTGTTTGCCTCAGCGGATACTGCCGGATTCTACCGCGATAGTATTCCCGACGGTGGCTGGGGCGGATTGATCTTTAATAATTCATCAAGCTATGGCGGAGGTAACGGATCCATGGATGATAACGATACCTCCAGGTTATCCCATTGCATTATAGAATACGCCAAAGGGATCATGGATTTTGGATATAATCCGACATATACTTCAGGAGGGATATACATTACTGCATTTTCCAACCTTGTGATTGAATATTCCCAGGTACGACATTGTAAAGCAATCGATGCAGGCGGAGGCATTGGATGTGGCGGTTATGCCAATCCTGTTATCCGATACAATCTCATTTCTAATAATGAGGCAAGAAACGGAGGCGGTGTGGCCATCGGTGCTGGGGAACCCTTGTTTCATAATAATATTATCAAAAATAACAGTAATGGCAGACATAAGTATGGAAGGGGTGCAGGATTATACGTCAGTAGTTCCAGGGTTACCATTGAATCAAATGAAATATGTTACAATTCGAATCAATATGAGGGAGGCGGTGTTTATTCGGCAGATGCCGATTTTTATTTACAAAACAATACAATATACGGCAATTATGCCAGTGTCGGAGGAGGGATATTCTGCAGGCAGGAATCAAAACCCTGGTTCATCAATAATTATATTTTTAACAATTCCGCCGGTTCATATGCGGCCGGTATTTTTTGTGAAATTGCATCTGCCAGGATCATATCCAACTGTATCTTTAATAATGAAACAGGTGGTGATGCAGGTGGAGTTTTCATTAATTATTCGGATGCATTACTCCTGAACAACACGATCGTTAATAACCTGGCTTATGCAGGGGGAGGGATTTACAGCCAGAGATCCAATCCTGAAATCGTCAATAATATCCTCTGGGGAAATCAGGCCACTTACAAAGGGCCTCAGATCTACCTGCCTGATAACCTGAAAAATCCGTCTATCCACTCAAATACCATTGATAATGGTTTCGGCGGTATTTACATCGGTTATAGTGGCAGTTTCACCGGCACTTATGAAAACAATCAGGAGCTGGATCCTGATTGTTTGGATCCCACAGGTTCTGCCGGTTTGCTTTCGTTACCTGCCACTTTCAGCTGGCAGCTATCTGAGATTTCCCCATGCATAAACCAGGGAACCCACCAGCAGGTATCTTCCTTTTTCCCCGAACTGGACCATGATGGTGAGACAAGAATTTTGTATGGAATCATCGATATGGGGGCACTCGAAAAACAGATTCCCTCCATATCAGTCTCCGGTAGCATCTTATCCGATTCACTCCTTATGGCAGATACCATTTTTGTTACCGATAATCTTGTTGTTGGCGATAATATTACCCTGACGATTGCCCCGGGATGTATGGTGCGGTTCCTGGGAAATTATAAACTCGACGTATGGGGGACCCTCATAGCCTGCGGCACAGAAAAATTCCCTATAACATTCACAATGCATGATACGTTGCATTTTTCTTCACCAGGACTGCAGGATGGGGGATGGCAGGGGATTATCTTTGATAATGGCGGAACCGGAAGGAACGGTGCCATGCACGACAATGATACCAGCAAGATCATGTATTGCAGAATTGAATATGTTAAAACATTGATGAATTACTGGTCCGGCCCTATTACCACATCCTTTTTCAATAAACTGATAATTTCCCGGAACATTATCCGTAATAATCTGACCTTCAAAGGATCCGCAGGTATTTACAGCGATAATTCCGAAGTTGTTATCACAGACAATATAATCGAGAACAACAAATCACTTGAGGGATCTCCCTATCTGTGTGCGGGAGGATTATCACTGACTTCATCGAGGGGTGTTGTGAAGGGAAATATTATCAGGAATAATTATTCTCCATTTAAAGGTGGAGGATTAATCTCCTATGGTTCAAAACTGGTCATCAGGGAGAACATTATCTGTCATAACTCATCCGGTCAGGAAGCGGGTGGAATATACCACTGGTTCAGTGAAGATACATTGATCAATAATATCATCTCCAATAATTCATGTCCGTATACAAAATCTTTTCATTTTGAAAAATCTCCATCTGTCCTGATCGGGAACCTGATATGTAATAATGACTATGGTGTATATGCCTCATCGTCTGATATTACTTTGATCAACAATACTATTGTAAATAATAATTATTACGGATTGAATATTTATGATTCGGATCTGAAAATGCTGAATACAATAATCTATGGTAATCTCCAGCATGTATATATCAATAGCACACACGGGAATATTGAGATCAGCAATTGTGTTATTCAGAACGGCATTTCAGGGATTATGGGGTCTTACCAGGGTGAAATACAAAATATCTCCGGTGATTACCCTGATTTTAAAGATCCCTCATCAGGCCGGGGTTATGAATACGACGGACTGGGGGCAGACTATTCCCTGTACTCCTTTTCTCCCTGCATAAACAACGGGATCACTCAGCCAGATAGTCCTATTCCTATAACAGATATCAATAAGATGCCGCGTATCTATGACCATACAATAGATATCGGCGCCTATGAGAATCAGGATGAACCACCGGTTATCAGCAAACATCCCATGGGAGGAACATTCTGTAAGGGTGATACAGTAATACTTTATGCATCTGCAGAAGATACGGCAAGATACCAGTGGATGAAAGATGGTAAAGAAGTTGCGGGGCGAACCGGCAAATCGCTGGTATTGTATTCCATCAGCCAGGAAAACGAAGGCAACTATTACTGCCTGATCAGTAATGCCTATGATACACTGGAAACAGTACCTGCCTATATCCACTACAACCTGGCACCTAAAATCATTGCAGGACCTGATGATACATGGGCCGTAACTGGTACAAAAACAATAGTCTCTGTATATACCACAGGAAAGGATCTCAATTATCAATGGTACAAGGATGGAGATGAGATACCGGATGAAATTCTTCCGGAATATGAGTTTACTATATCCGATTCTTCAGGTGAAGGTAATTTATCATGCATCGTAAGCAATTACTGCGGCATTGACACATCCCGTTATGCAACCCTGTATCTGGCCCCACAGATCTGTATGGTAACCGTCGATCCCTTAACCGGACATAACCTTGTGATCTGGGAGAAGAAATCAAAAGCACCACTGGTTGCTTACAATATTTACCGGGAAAGCAAGGCGGCCGGCATCTATGACCTGATGGAAACAGTTTCTCATTCAGACCTGAGTATTTCTGTCGACTCGGCAGCCGACCCGACGGTTCAGGCATATCTTTACAAGATCACCGGAATAGATACATCAGGCTATGAAACAGATATTGACCTGTGCAAACTGCATAAAACAATCCATTTGCTGGTTTCAACCAATCCTGAACTGAATACAACCCAGCTTGAATGGGATAAATATTATGGTTTTGCGTATCAAACCTACAATATCCTGAGAAGTGCCACGGGAACCAATTTTGAGCAGGTTCATGCTATGGCCAGTACACTGGCATCATGGACCGATCCTGATCCGCTTTCCGACATAGGTTACTACCGTATTACTGTTGAAAAATCAGATCCCTGTTATCCCACCGGTGAAAGCAAAAAAGCTGAATCAGGACCTTACAGCCACTCCATGTCGAATATTGAAGACAACAGGCTTCAGGCCGGACAGAGCCCGCCCGATACCATCATATTAATAGATAACACGATTGATGAAAATAATATGTACGGGATGCTGGTCGGGCGGTTCAAAACAACCGACCGGGATACACTCGATACCCATACCTATTCCCTGGTGAGTGGCGAGGGGGATGATGATAACATCAGCTTCACGATCCTCGGGGATATGCTCCTGGCAGCAGAAGTATTTGATTATGAACTGAAAGAGTTCTACTCAATACGTGTTCGATGTACAGATAATGGCAATCTTACCAGGGAAGAGATATTTACCATCCAGATCAATGATGTTATTGAAACAGGTATTGCAACCGGCTCACTCACAGGCCATATTCAAGTCTACCCCAACCCGTTCAACCGGTTCACCACGATCCTCTTCCCCAACCCTGACGGGCAGAATTACAGCCTTTATATCACCGACCTTTCCGGAAAAGTAATGCGGTCGCAGGATGATATTACTACAAACCGGATTGAGTTTAACAGAAACGACCTTCCGCCCGGATATTATATCATCGAGTTGAGAGGACCGAAGCTATATAAAGGGAGGATGACGATTGAATAATGGATTATAAGGTTGTGTCAGAACCTTGAGCAAATGGATTTACTTTTATATTTTTGATTAATGTGATGGATTGTTTTTGATATGATAATTTAATATACTTTGAATTTTAAGGTGTTGATGTTTTTGATTTAGATAAATAAATATATAGATTATTATATTATTATGATGAT